>JABSPI010000111.1 GCA_013214365.1 Erythrobacter sp. | reverse complement strand
AAGAAATCGTCGATCAGAGCAAACACAATATCCCATTGCGAGCTATTGGTGTCCTGCGCTTCATCGATCAGGATGTGGTCGAAACTGCGATCGAGTTTGTAGCGGATCCAGGCCGAGGCATCCTGATTGGCAAGCAGCCGCGCCGCCTTGCGGATCAGATCATCGAAATCGAGATATCCCTCGCGCGTCTTGGCCTGTTCCCAGCGATCAGCAAAAGCGCATCCGATTTCGAGCGCCGGGGTCAAAAACGCGGCCAGATCAAGCAGCGCGCAGCGTTCATAATACAAGCCCAGCGCCGCGCCGATCTCGGCCTGCCTTTCGGGCAATTGCGGGTCTGTCTTGGTGGGATTGGCCATTTTGCGCGGCGTGCCGGTCCCGGTCAGAACGGTTTCATAAAACCGCCCCGCCGCGCCCGCGCGCTGATCCAGTGGCAATGCAATCCATTGCTCCAGAAATTCGCTGCATTTGCGCCCGGTCTGGGTGTTCCAATTGCGCATCAGGGGCAGCATCGCTGTAACCTGATGATCGGGGAAGATATCGGGGTCGAGCGTTTGCGCGGCCCAATCCTCATCGGCATCGGCCGGAATGCCCAACAGCGCGTTGACACGCCCCCCCATGGGCGCCTTCCATCCGCGCGGCCCCTGCCACAAATCCGCCGCGCCGGCGCAGCGCATCAACCATTTGCGCAGCGCATCGGGATCCTTGGCCTGGGCAAAGCGGCTGACCGCCTCGTTGAAACGCGCATCGCCCTCGCTCAACATGTCGGCCAGCACATCGCGCATCAGCAATTCACGCTCGCGGTCCTCCATCGGGCGCGCGCCGGGGGTAAGATCGGCCTCTTCGGGAAAATTGCCCAGCAGCCATTGCGAAAAAGCGTGGATCGTATCGATCCGCAAACCCCCGCCCGGACAATCGAGCACGCTGGCGAACAAGGTGCGGGCATGGGCCTGTGTCCGGGGGTCAAAATCGGCCCCCAAAGCGCGCAGTTCGGTTGCAAGCCGGGCCGGTTCCAACCGCACCCAGCGCGCCAGAACCGCATTGATGCGATTGGCCATTTCGGCCGCGCCCGCTTTGGTGAAAGTGAGGCACAAAATCTGCGAGGGATCAACATTGGGCGTCAGCAAAAGCCGCAAGACGCGCGCGGAGAGGACCTGTGTTTTGCCGGTCCCCGCCGATGCGGAGAGCCACACATTGCCGCGTGGATCGGCCGCGGCGAGCTGGTTGCCCTGAAGCTTGTAGACCGCCCCGCTCATGATCCGCTCTCACTCAAAGTGTCGCCCGAAGTGTCGCCCGAATGATCAGGCGCATCACCGCGGCCATCACCGCGGCCATCATCGCGCCCACCACCGCGTCCCGCGTCGGAGAGGCGGATCTTCCACTCCTCCAACCGCATCAATTGGTCATATTCGGTGTAACCGGGATAATCGGGATTTTCCTTGGCCGTAAACGGGGCCGCGCCATTGATATATTTGCCGATCGCCCCGCGCAGGAACNCCTCATGCTNGGGCAAAAATTCCTCCAGCGTGAGCCCGCTGCGTTTCTTGCCTGTCTTCAGCGGTTTTACGACATGGCCAAATTCGCCCTCTTCCTTGGCCAGCGACCAATATTCATAGCCCGCCACATCCCCCGAAAGCGCGCCTTTGCCAAACGCGCCATCGCGCGCGATCAGCCCCAAAACCCCCATTTGCAAGGCATAGCCCTGCTCGACTTGTGCAGCGCTGGGCGATTGGCCGCTTTTGTAATCGACAATCACCAATTGGCCGTCATTCAAACGGTCGATCCGGTCGGCCCGGCCGGTCACCAGAACGCCATCGAAATGGGCCTTGCCCCCGGTTTCGCTGGCGATCACATGGCGCCCCTCTTGCGCGGCCTGATCGACCATCTGCGCAAACCGTTCCATCGCTGCGATCAGGCGCGGTTGCCACAGCCCGGCAAACAGGGGATGGACCTGTGCCTCGGCGAATTTGCGGCGCGCGAAAGGCGCGATGTCGAGCGCGGGATCATCGCGCCGCGCAATGTGCCATTGGTCGAGAATGTCGTGGACCAAAGTGCCGCGCAAAGCCGGATCGCCAAAGGGATCGCCGCTGAGCGGGTCGAGCCGGCTCAGCCCTAGAATTTCGCGCGCGTAAAATTGGTAGGGATCCCCGATCAACCGGTCGAGCGCAGTCGCGCTGATNTTGACGCGGCGTTGCTGGGCGCTGGGGCATGGCATGGGGCGCGGATAGGGCGGCGTTGGCGGCGGCGCACGGTCGAGCGGGCCGAGCATTGCAGGAATGCGGTGTTCGCGGTGATCATCGGCCAATTCGCCCAGCAAAGCCTCCACCCGCAGCAGGAAACGCGACGGCAGGCTGGGCCCATCGGTGTCGCGTTCGGCCCGGCTCAACACCACTTCGGGCGCGCCCATCGCCCCGGCCAGATCGTGCGCGGCAAGCCCGATCCGGAACTCTGCCCCCGGAATGCCCAAAGCGCGCAAAATGCCCGGNGCCAAAAGCGCATCGGGGCCGGGCGCTTGCGGCCAGCTGCCCTCGTTGAGGCCAGCGCAAATGATCAGATCAGCCCGCGTCATGCGCGATTCCAGCAAACCGTAAATCGCCACACGCGGATGGCCGCCATAGGGCGGACGCACCGCCAGCGCATCCATCGCATCGCGCATAATAACCGGCAGGTCATCAGCCGCGATGCGCGTTCCCACCACGCCTGCATGCAAGCGCACATCCTCGATCAAGCCGGCCATTGCGCGCCCGTCTTCGCGCGCCCATGCCCCCTCGCCCGCCATCATTTCGGCGCACGAAGCCAGGCAATTGACCGCCTGTGCCAGCCCGGTTTCGCGCGGCATTTCCACCAATGGCGCGATCATTGCGGCGGCCTCTTCCCACCATTGATCCACCCCCGCCGCATCGGCAGTGCGGGCCAAAGGCGCCATTCCCGGCGCAAGTGTTTCGCGCCGCAATTGGCGATCAAACCGGCGCAGCGCGCGCAGCCAGTCGCGCCGCGCCTCATCCCCGTCCTTGGCCCGGACCAAAGGATGCCCCAATGCCGCGACAACCGCGGCAGGTTCCGGCCCATGCGCAGCGATGTGCGCCAAGGCGCCGATCAACCGCCCGGCAGAGGTCAGCGAGAGCGCGCGGCCCGCACTGTCATCGGCCTTGATCTGCCAGCGGTCCAAATGCTGGGCCACGCGGCGCGCCAGCGTGCGATCCGCGCTGATCACGGCAACCCGTTTGCCCGGCTCCTCCAAAGCCTCGCGCACCAACAAAGCAATCGCCTGCGCTTCTTCCTCGACAGTCGCGCTCTGCATCAGGCGCACGCCGGAAAGCTGGCGTTTGTCAGGCGCCAGATCGACCCATGACCGGCTCGCTTGCGGTGGCAGGAAGAGCGAGCTGATCGCGCGGCTGCGCGCAGGGGGCGCGGCGGTGATCCCCTTGCGGTGCCATTGCCGCGTCTCTTCGCGGGCAATGCCCATACGCTGCAACAGCAATTTGAGGTGATATTGCGGATGAGTCAGCGCATCGCGCCCGCCAAACGGATCCCCGCCCGGTTCCACAGGGGCGCCCGCCCGGCCCAATTCATCCCACGCCTCTGGCGGCAATTCCAGATCAAGATCAGGCAGGATCACCGCGCCATTGGGCAGGTCCGCAATCACCCGCAACATCCGCGCCAGAGCGGGCGAGGCGCTGGTCACGCCGGCGGCCACAATCGGGGTGTCGGGCGCGGTTTTGCGCCAATGCTGCGCGGCGCGATCGAACAGCAGATTGCGCCGCGTGGCCGGGTCAATCTCGCCGGTCTGCTGCAAGTGATCATTCCACCGGGCCATCACCCGCGCAAACAGGCGCAGCGAATTGCGCCAATGCCCCGACAAATCGCCCAGCGTATCGAGCACGGGCTCGCTGATCAGGTCGTCGGGGGTCTTGCCCTCCACCAATAAGCGGTCGAGCGTTTGCGCCATATCGCGCGCCGCGCGCAACCGCGCCGCGCCTGGCAAGGGGGTCTGCCCCTGATCGGCGCGCTCCTGCGCCACCAAGTGCGCCAATTCAAGCCAGCGCCGGGTCGGATCGGCCGCGGGGGGAATGTCGTGCGCGCCCAAAGGATCGAGCAAAGCCCCCAGACTTTCATCCAGATCCAGATCGCCGACCGTGACCATGCGCGGCATCAACATCCCGCCNANCCCGGCCGCGCCATTATGGCGGATAAACGCCTCGGACAAAGTGCGCGCTGCGCGGCTGCTGGGCACCAGCAAGGTCAGTCTGGCAAGGCCGTAGCCCGGCTCGGCGTAGCGCGGCACCAAGCCGGCGACCAATGCATCGGCAAACCCGCGATGCGCGGCAATCGAATAGATATTGGGGCCGCGCTCTTCAGCCACGCTGGAGCGCGTCTTGCGTGGGGGCGATCGCTTGCGGGGTGCCCACTTCGAACCATTGGCCGGTAAAGGCGAGGCCGAACAATCGCCCCTCCTCGATCGCGCGGTTCCACAATATATTGGTCGAAAATTTGCCTTGCGGTGCATCGCGCAACAAACGGTGCGAGACCAATTGGATGCCGGTGTAGATAAACGGCGCGATCCGGCCCGGTTGGCGCCGTTGCAAACGCCCAACCGGGTCCATGTAAAAATCCCCCTGCCCGGCGAAATTGGCCGCTTGCGCATGCCCCACCAACAGCAAGAGCGCATCCATCTCATCCGCGTTCCAGCGCGCCGACAAATCGGCAAAGGCATTGCGCGGCCCATCGAGCCAGATATTGTCGGCATTGAGGCAGAAGAACGGGTCGGGCAATTGCCCCTGCGCCTTGATCAAGCCCCCGCCCGTTTCCAGCAATTGCGCCCGTTCATCCGAAATCGTGACCTTGGGCACAGCGCGGTCCAGCACATGCGCCTCAAGCGCATCAGCAAGGTAATGGACATTGACCACAGCGCGCGCCACGCCCGCCTCTTCGAGCCGGTCAAGCGCGTGATCGATCAAGGCTTTGCCCGCAACCCGCACCATCGGTTTGGGCTGGGTCGCGGTCAAAGGCCGCATGCGTTTGCCCATGCCGGCGGCCATGATCATCGCGGTGTCCGATGCCAGCGTAGTCATAATGCAACCCGCCCGCCGGCGGCGCGCACATGATCGGGGATATTGGCATCGAACCAATCGGCCACCGGACGCAATGCATCATGCGCCAGATCGCGTTCGAGATAGGCCCAGACCCGCGGGATCATATCGAGATAGCGCGGCTTGCCATCGCGTTTGGCAAGGCGGGTAAAAATGCCGACAATCTTGGCATTACGCTGCGCCCCGAGAATGGCGTAATCGGCGGCGAAATCATCGCCCACGCCGGTTTTTTCGGCATAGCGCGCAAACATATCGGCCTCGACCTGTTCGGGAACGTCGCGCCGCGCATCCTGCAACAACGAGACCAAATCATAGGCCGGATGCCCGACCAGCGCGTCCTGAAAATCGATCAAGCCTTGCGGCGCGCCCGCCCGGCCCGACAACAGCATGATGTTTTCGGCATGATAATCGCGCAGCACAGTCACATTGCGGGTTTGGCGCGCGATCATCGGGGCCAGAACCGCCTCCCACGCGGCGCTATAGCCGGGCACGTCCACTGCGAGATTTTGCGCCTCGCAATACCATTGCGTCAGCAGATCGGTTTCGCGCAGATAGGTCGGCAGGTCATAGGGCGCAAACGGCCCCGCAGGCAGAGTGTAGAGCGCCGCAATCGCATCGATCGCGCTTTCATAAGCGGCGGTTTCATCATGCGGATTTTGATCGATCCACTCTTTCATGCGCGCATCGCCGAAATCCTCGGTCAACACCCATCCATCCGGCGCATTGGCGGCAATGATGCGCGGCGCGCGCAGGCCGTTTTGGGTCAACCATGCCGCAACATCGAGAAACGGCACCGGATCCTCTTGCGGCGGCGGGGCGTGCATCAACATCGCGGTCTCCCCCCCTTCGCGGCGCAGGCGGAAATAGCGCCGGAACGAGGCATCGCCCGGGATCGGTTCGATCGCGGCATCCCCCCAACCCGATTGTGAAACAAATTCGGTCAAGCCTTTGGGCAATTCACTCATGGCATCCGCTCTAGCCAATCCGCGCCGCCACGGGCAATCGCGATCCGGCCATCTTCCCCGCTTTCCGACCGCTTTTCGAGGCGGATCGACAAACATCCCGGCTCGTGGTCGAACCCGCCCGCATTTTGCGGCCATTCGGCCAGCAAAGCGGCCCCTTCGCGGTAATCATCAAGCCCGATTTCGAGCGCCTCTTCGGGGTCGTCCAAGCGGTAGAAATCGGCATGCGCCACCGCAATACGCAAAGGCGGCGCGTCATAGGTTTCGATGATTGTAAAAGTGGGCGATGGCACTTCGCCGGAATGGCCCAATGCGGCCAGAACCGCGCGGGCCAAAGTCGTCTTGCCTGCGCCCAGCCCCCCTTCGAGCGCCACCACATCGCCCGCTTGCAAACGCGCTGCGATCCGCTGTCCCAATGCCTCCATCGCTGCAAGATCGGGTAGAATATGGCGGTGCTGCGTGGTCACGGCAAAGTGATCACCGCTTTGGTGCCCACGCCCTTCTCGCTCGACAATTCCAGCGCCCCGCCATGCGCCTCGATCAATTGCCGCGCCAACCGGATGCCGAGCCCGCTTCCAGCGACATCGGCGCCGGCTTCATCAGCACCGGCCTCCCCACTGGCATCCTTGACGCGCACGCCTTGGGCCCGGGCCAGCTCGTCTGCGGTCATCCCTTTGCCCGTATCAGCGATAATCACCCGCCCGCGCCAATCGTCATCGCGCCGCGGTTTGGGCAATTCGATATTGATCATCCCATCTTGGGGCGTGCCGGCGATCGCATTGTCGAGCAAATGGCCCAGAGCGCGGCCCAATTGGCGCGGATCGGCATCAACAACGCGCCCGCGCCGCCCCTTCAGATCAAGCCCGAGGCCGGCATCAATGATCACCTGCTCACGCTCGCGCACCATGGTGGTGAGGAAAGCGAGCAGATCGATCTCCTCCTTCTCGGTCGGCATCAAACCGGCCTCGCTCTGCGACAGGTCGAGCACGTTTTCGACCTGTTCGGTGAGGCGTTCAACCGAGGTCAGGATGGCTTCGACATATTCGACCGCATCAGGCTCAAGCTCGCCCGCCGCGCCGCATTGGAGCAATTCGGCAAAGCCGCTGATCGAGGTGAGCGGGGTGCGGAATTCGTAGGACATATTGGCAAGGAAGCTGGCCTTGACCGCATCGGCCTCTTCCAATGCCGCCGCGCGTTCACGCAGCGCCTGCTCCGCCTTTTGCGAGTCGGTGATATCGAGCACTGTCAGCAAGCCATTGCCATCAGGCAGCGGCACCCCGGCAAAACGCAAACTGCGCCCGTCGGCAAGCTCGGTCTGGCCCTTTTCCTCGCGCCGATCCAGCGTCGCGGCGCGCACCACTGCGCCGATTTTCTCCGCATCTTGCACCCGTGCCAGATTGGCCCCGATCGCCTCCAGCAGCTCGTCTGCGCCCGGATGCCGATCGAGCAATTCGGCATCGAGCCCCCATGTCCCGGCAAAGCTGCGATTCCACAATTGCACCGATCCATCGGGGGCAAAAATAGCCAGCGCCTCGAACAGGCTGTCGAGCGTTGCCGCGCGCGTGCGCAGCAAGGTGTCGCGGGTCGCGGACAAAGCAAGCTGTTCGGTGCGGTCCTCGGCGATGAAGACCAGACCGCCATCAGGCAAAGGTTGGCCGACAATGCGCAAATGGGTGCCACCGGTTAAGGGCCAGTTTTCCTCCTGCATTTCGGCCGCATCGAACCACGCCCGGTGTTCGCGGCGCCATTCGGGGAAATCGCGCACTTCGGGCGTGCTGCCATGATCGCGCGCATCAGCCAGGAACCGCTCAAACGCAATCCCGCTCTCAACCATGTCATTGGTCAAACCGAACAGNCGGCGAAACGGACGATTGGCAAAGCTCAATTGTTCATCGGCATTGAATTGCGCCACTCCGACCGACAATTGGTCGAGCACAGCGCGCTGCGCCTCGCGGAAGGCGCGGAATTCGCGCGCGACTTGCTGCTGCTCTTCAATGTCGAAGGCATATCCCGCCACCCCGTCGCGCCCCAGCGGCAAGTCGGAGACGCGCACAGAGCGGCGCTGGCCATCAATCGTGACCGCATCGCTGCGCTGGGCTTCGGTTTGCGCGGCCAGAGCGCGGCCTGCGATTTGCGCCGGGGTCTGGCCATCGCGCGGCTCAAGCAATTCGATTTGATCGGTGACCACCGCCTCAAGGCTGGCCGCGCCGACCGCATCGACATAGGCGCGGTTGACCAATTGCAATTTCAGATCGGTGTCGCGGAACCACATCGGCATTGGCGCGGCTTCGATCAGGCCGATCAGAGCGGCAAAATCGGATTGCGCGCGATCGGCGCTGTCCTGCAATCGGGCGAGCTCTTCCTCGCTGGTGGTGAAATCAAACACCCACACAAGCGCCGCGCCGCCGGGCGAGACTTGCGGATCGGCCAGCGCACCGTGCAGTTGCAGGCTGCGCTTGGAGCCGGGCGGTGTGAGGTTGAGCGTAAAGGGCGCGGCGCTCGCTTGGGTCACGCGGACCTTTTCCCACAGGCTTTCGACCTGATCGGGGCGCAGGCCTTCGTCATTTTGCCCCGCCAATTCGGACAGATATTGCGGCATATGATCAAGCCCGAGCCAGCGCGCCAGCCGTTCGGGCGCCTCGATCCGGCCATCCACCCGCACCAATATCGGAATAGCGGGCGCGACATCCATCAATGCCTGCATCCGGTTGAAAGATTTCTGCAAAGCTTGGGTGCGGCGGGTCTTGGCCCCGGCCCGAATGACCAGAACCGCAGCCGCAATCGTCCACGCCGCGAGCAGCAGCGCGATCAAAATCAGGGCAAGAGGCGAAAATTCCATGAGCCAGCGCTATTGCCCCGCGCCGCGACTTGCAACGCTCTAGGCCAGAATTGCACCGCTAATGCGACCAAGTTCGCTGTTTTTGCGCTACCATGTCTCTTTAAACGGGCGCAGATCCATTTCATGGGTCCATGCCGACCGGTGTTGGGTGTGCACATGCCAGAACGCCTCGGCGATTCCATCAGGCGCCAAACCGCCATCTTCGCCCAATTTGTCGAGATATTCGCCAAACCGGGCGCGCACCATATCGCCGTCGATCACCCCGTCGATGATGAAATGTGCAACATGCACACCGGCCGGCCCGAATTCGCGCGCAAGCGATTGGGCAAGCATGCGCAGCCCCGCTTTCATCGAGGCAAAATG
>JABSPI010000110.1 GCA_013214365.1 Erythrobacter sp. | reverse complement strand
CCTTCGACGAACATTTTGCCGATCCCGCGGCTGCCGCCCGTGACCAGAGCGACACGGCCCTCAAGGCTGAAAAGCGATTGGATATCCATCATTCTAGCTCCTTAATATCCGCTCAGATCAGCCACGCGGCCGGCGTGGAAATAGGCATCGCCCAAAAATTCGCCCAGCGCCCGGTCGCGCTTCATATACAGGCCAATATCGTATTCATCGGTCATCCCGATGCCGCCATGCATCTGCACCCCTTCGCGCACCGCCAGACCGGCCGCTTTGGCGACCTTGGCCTTGGCAACCGAGGTCATCAAATCCGCGCTTTGCGCACCCGCATCGGCGAGCTGCTGCGCTTTGATGACCACCGCGCGGGCGATCTCAACCTCGGAATAGAGGTGGCTGGCGCGGTGCTGCAGAGCTTGGAATTCGCCGATCAGCTGGCCAAATTGCTTGCGCTGCTTGAGGTAATCGATGGTCATATCCATCGCCCCGCGCGCAACCCCTACGCCTTCGGCGGCGGCGCCCAGCCGGCCGGCGGTGAGCATGGCGTTCAACACGTCGCGCCCGCCATCGACCTCGCCGATCACCGCATCGCCATCAAGCTCAACCCCGTCAAACGTGATGTGGCTCGCCATCGAGCTGTCCACCAGACGCAGCGGTTCCTGTTCCATCCCCGCCGCATCCTTGGGCACTGCGAACAAGGTGATGCCATCTTCGTCATCATCGGCCCCGCTGGTGCGCGCGGCGACCACAATCATATCCGAGCTTGCGCCCTGGATCACAAAGCTTTTCGAGCCGGACAATTTGAACCCATTGCCCGATTTTTCCGCTTTGGTGGCGATCCGGCTGGGCCGGTGTTTGGCGGTTTCATCAATCGCCACGGCAAACACGCTCTCCCCCTCGATCAGGCCGGGCAGATAGCGCGCCTTGAGATCAGCCGAGCCATGTTTGAGCGCGGTCGCGGCCAGAACCGACGAGGTCAGGAACGGCGACGGGGTGAGATTGCGGCCGATCTCCTCGAGCACAATGCCCGCCTCGACATGGCCCATGCCCAGCCCGCCATCATCCTCGTCCAGCAACATGCCGGTGAAGCCCATTTCGGCCATCTGCTTCCACAATCCGTGGCCAAAGCCATCCTTGCAATCGCGGTCGCGCCAATGGCGCAATTGTTTGGTGATATTGCCTTCTTCGGCCATGAAGCTGGTCGCGCTATCGGCCAGCATTGCCTGATCATCGGTGTGGTAAAGGGGCATGAGTGCCTCGTTCCTCTCTGGTTTTATTATGCCGCGCTGGGCCGGTTCAGACGAGGGGCGGTGCATTGCCCCCTTAATCGGCCCGCTCGCTGGACCTGATCGGCTGAACCGTGCGCGTGGGTGTCGATATATGCCGGTCAGGAACCGGGCAGTTCGAGAATGCGCTTGGAAATCACATTGAGCATGACTTCCGAGGTGCCGCCCTCGATCGAGTTCGCTTTGGTCCGCAACCAATTGCGCGACGGCTTGCCGCCACCGGTTTGCTCGCTGTCCCATTCCAGACTGCGCGAACCGCCCGCGCTCATCATCAATTCGTGGCGGCGCTTGTTCAATTCGGTGCCGACATATTTCATCATATTGGGCTGCGCGGGGTGTCCCTTGCCCGCTTTCATCTCGTCCATGAACTTTTCCGCCATGGCGGTGAAAGCCAGCGCATCGACATCAAACAAGGCCAATTCGCCGCGCAGAACCGGATCGATTTCGTCGCCGGTCTTGCCCGCATGGCGTTTCATCGCGGCCCCGATTGCAGCGGTGCGTTCGCCCCCGCCCATGCCCGAAATCATTTCGCGTTCGTGGCCGAGCAGATATTTCGCCACATCCCAGCCGCGATTGATCTCGCCGACATAGCCGGGAATATCTTCGCCATAGCTTTTGGGCACGGCGACATTGTCCATAAAGGTTTCGCAAAACGGGCTGTTGCCGCTGATCAGTTTGATCGGCTTGGTCGACACACCTTCGCCCGCCATATCGAACAGCATGAAGGTGATGCCTTGATATTTGTTGGCCTTATCGGTCCGCACCAGACAGAAGATCCAGTCGGCCTGATCGGCGTAAGAGGTCCAGATCTTCTGGCCATTGACCACCCAATGGTCGCCCTTGTCCTCGCCAAAGGTTTGCATCGAGACCAGATCCGAACCGCTGCCCGGTTCCGAATANCCCTGGCACCAGCGGATTTCGCCGCGGGCGATTTCATTGAGGAAACGCTGTTTCTGGCCTTCGGTGCCGAATTTGAGCAGAGCCGGGCCCAACATCCAGATCCCGAACGAACTGAGCGGGGGTCGCGCGCCGATCCGGCTCATTTCCTGACGCAGGATCTTGGCCTCGGCCGCGCTCAACCCTGCCCCGCCATAGGCTTTGGGCCATGAGGGGACAGTGTATCCCTTGTCGCGGCACACCTCGAACCATGCCTTTTGCGCGTCATTCTTGAAGGTCGCTTTGCGTCCGCCCCAATAGACATCGTCATCTTCGCGCACGGGCTGGCACATTTCGGGCGGGCAATTCGCCTTCAACCACGCCTGCGTGTCGCTGCGGAATTGTTCCAAATCGGTCATGGCCGAAATCCTCTCTCAATCTAGGCTCTCACTTGACGCTTACGTTAGCGGGATTTTGCGCGCCGCGGCAAGCGCGTTTCGCTATCGCCCCGCCGCGCGGCCAATGCCGTAGCGTCAAGCAAGAGTGGATTGACGCGCCGATGCGCACAGCTAGGTTTGCGGCCCAGTTGAGAGAGAGCGAGAATGACCGGATTCGCACATTTGCCCCCGCCGCGCGCTTGGGGCCTGCCGCAAGTTTGCCGCGCGCCGCGAAAGTGCGCGTGGTGAGCTCCCAGACCGGCAAATTGCCGCTGCGCCTCAAAATCATTCACGGCTTTGGCGCGGTGGCCTTCGGTGTGAAAGACATCGGGTTCAGCTTCTTTCTGCTGATCTATTACAATCAGGTTCTGGGCATGGATGCCGCGCTGGTCAGCCTTGCATTGTTGCTGGCCTTGTTGGTGGATGCGGTGGTCGATCCGGTGATCGGCAATTTGTGCGACCGCACCTACACACGCTGGGGCCGCCGCTTGCCATGGCTCTATATCGCGCCCATCCCGCTGGCTTTGGTGTGGGTGTTGTTGTGGTCGCCCAGCGGCGGGGAGCCGCCGACCTTTTGGGGATTGTTCGCCATCGCGGTGAGCGTGCGCTTGCTGCTTTCGGCCTGCGAAGTGCCCTCGGTCAGCCTCGTGCCCGAATTGACCGGCGATTATGTCGAGCGCACCACTTTGTTCCGGTTCCGGTTTTTGTCCGGCTGGCTGGGCGGGTTGTTCATGCTGATCCTTGCGGTCACGATTTTCCTGCCGGGCGAGGAAGGGCGCCTGCAGCCCGATGGCTATTTGCCGTTTGGCATTTTTGGCGCGGTGTTGATGGTGGTGAGCGTGGTCGGATCGGCTGCGGGGCAACATTATCTGATCGCCAAATTGCCCGAGACAAAACCGCCCCCCTTCACCGTGAAAGGGGTGTTTCAAGAAATCACCGACGCCTTTAGCCAATGGCCGTTCCTGATCTTCGCGGCCGGCGCGCTGGCGGCCTATCTCAATCAGGGGATGACCTTTTCGCTGACCAATTACGTCAATTTGTTCGTGTGGCAGCTCGATGCGTTTGAAGAGCTGGTCTATGCCCTCATTCTGGGGCTCTCAGTGGTGTTGATGTTTGTCGCTGTGGGGCCGATGCACAACCGCTTTGGCAAACCCAAAAGCGCCGCGATCGGGGCGATTGGCAGCATGATGGTCGGGCTCACCCCCTATGCGCTGCTGGTGCTGGGATTGTGGCCCGAGGCGGGGAGCAATCTGTCGACCTACAGCTATTTCTCCTTTCTGCTGGTGGCCAACACTTTGGGGATTGTGATGATGGTCTCGGCCACATCGATGATTGCCGAAGTGATCGAGGATTTTGAGGAAAAGACCCATCGCCGCGCTGAGGCTGCGTTTTATTCTGGCAATTGGATGGTGCAGAAATGCGCCACGGGCGGAGGGATTTTTCTGACCGGGCAGATCATCGCCTATTCGCAATTGTCCAGCGATGCCGCGGTCGGCGCGGTGCCGCAAACCGTGCTCAATGATATGATCATCACCTATGGCGCGACCGCGATTGTTTTGGGCCTGTTATCAGCCGCGTTTCTGGGCAATTTCCCGATCAGCCGCGAACAGCACGAGGCCCGGCTCGACCGGCTCGCCGCGCGCAAAGCGGCCAGCCACAGCGATAGCGATGCCGCAAACCAAGATCCGGTGAGCGCCGCCGCCAGCGCCGATCCCGATGCGCATTCGGTGATCTGATCGGATGGGGATCGCACGCACACCCTATAAAAAGCAGGCACATGCAGGCCTGCACACAAAAGAGAGCTTGGCCTTGCGCCAGCGCCGTGCCACGGTCGGCGCAAATTGGAATCGAAGACAATTCAGGATGAGAGGAACCCCCCATGGATTTTGAACCCACCGAACGCCAGGTCTATTGGCGCGACCGTGTGCGCGATTTTATCGAAACGCATATCCGCCCCAATAACGCCGTCTACAAGGAACAGGACGCCCAAGGTGATCGTTGGAAAGTGATCCCGATCATCGAAGAGAAAAAGGCGATCGCAAAAGAGGCGGGCCTGTGGAACCTGTTCATGCCGCCGCGCAATGACAGCCACCACCATGTCGATGACACATTCGAATTCGAAGGGCCGGGCCTGACCAATCTCGAATATGCCTTGTGCGCGGAAGAAATGGGCCGGGTCGGCTGGTCTTCGGAAGTGTTCAATTGCTCGGCGCCTGACACCGGCAATATGGAAGTGTTCCACCGCTATGGAACGCGCGAGCAAAAGGAACAATGGCTGGCCCCGTTGATGAACGGCGAAATCCGCTCGGCCTTCCTGATGACCGAACCCTACACCGCGTCATCCGATGCGACCAATATCGAAACCCGGATCGAGCGCGACGGCGATGAATATGTCATCAATGGCCGCAAATGGTGGTCGTCGGGTCTGGGTGATCCGCGGTGCAAGATCGCGATCGTCATGGGCAAGACCGATTTCGAGGCCAAGCGCCACGCGCAGCAATCGCAGGTCTTGATGCCGATCGACACGCCCGGCGTGAACATCATCCGGCACCTGCCCGTATTCGGTTATGACGATGCGCCCCACGGCCATATGGAAGTGGAAATGAAGGATGTGCGCGTGCCGGTTGCCAATGTGGTGCTGGGCGAAGGGCGCGGGTTTGAAATCGCGCAAGGGCGTTTGGGCCCGGGCCGCATCCACCATTGCATGCGCACGATCGGCGTCGCGGAAGAGGCGCTCGCCAAGATGTGCAAACGCCTGCAAGAGCGCGAGGCGTTCGGCAAGCCGATCTTCAAACATTCGGTTTGGGAAGAGCGGATTGCCCGTGCGCGGATCGATATCGACATGACCCGTCTGTTGTGCCTCAAAGCGGCCGATATGATGGACAAGGTCGGCAACAAAACCGCCAAGCAGGAAATCGCCATGATCAAGGTTCAGGCGCCCAATATGGCGCTGCGGATTATTGATGATGCGATCCAGGCCCATGGCGGCGGCGGCGTGTCCGAGGATTATGGCCTCGCCAGCGCCTATGCCCATCAGCGCACTTTGCGCCTTGCCGATGGCCCCGATGAAGTCCACGCCCGCTCGATCGCGCGGATGGAATTGGGCAAGCATATGCCCGAAGAAGGCCCCACCGCCAATGCGCTGCGCGGCGGGGTGGGTTCGCCTGCGAATGACGGTGGCCCAAGCTCGGGCGATATCGGCGTCGCGCGTTAAACCAGACTTGGGCGGCCCAAGACGCAATCAGGGGCGGCGCGCGCATAGGCTCGTCGCCCCCATTTGCAAGGGCCCACTATTTGCAAAAAAGAGTGAGCGATGGAAATCGATTTTG
>JABSPI010000011.1 GCA_013214365.1 Erythrobacter sp. | reverse complement strand
ACGAAATGGCTCGCGCCCCATCGTGCCAAATACGCCGAAAGAACGGTCGAGATCACCGAAGCAAAGAAAAACGCGATAAAGTTCACCGATCACACTCCCCAAACACAACATCAATCGCGCCAAGGATTGCGGTCGCGTCGGCCAGCATGTGGCCTTTGCTCATCATCTCCATCGCTTGAAGGTGCGAGAAAGCGGTCGGGCGGATTTTGCAGCGATAGGGTTTGTTGGTCCCATCGCTGACGAGATAAACGCCGAACTCGCCCTTGGGGCTTTCGGTTGCGACGTAGACTTCGCCCGCTGGCACGTGGAAGCCTTCGGTGTAGAGCTTGAAGTGGTGGATCAAGCTTTCCATCGATTGCTTCATCTCGCCGCGCTTGGGCGGTGAAACCTTGCCATCAGTGCTCGCAATCGGGCCCTCAGGCATATCGCGCAGGCACTGCTTGATGATTTTGGCGCTCTCGCGAACTTCCTTCACGCGCACCATGAAACGGTCGTAGCAATCCGAATTGGTGCCGACGGGAATGTCAAACTCCATCCGGTCATAGACATCGTAAGGCTGAGACTTGCGCAAGTCCCACGGAATGCCCGCCGCGCGGATCATTGGGCCAGAGAAACCCCAAGCCACCGCATCATCGCGGCCCACAACGGCGATATCGACATTGCGCTGCTTAAAGATGCGGTTGTCCATGACGAGGCTCATCGCATCGTCGAACAATTGGAAGAAACGATTGTCGAGCCANTCGCCAATATCGACCAGCAGCTTTTCCGGCACATCCTGATGCACGCCGCCGGGACGGAACCACGCCGAGTGCATGCGCGCGCCAGAGGCCCGCTCAAAGAAGTTGAGGCAATCTTCGCGCAGCTCAAACACCCAAAGGTTGGGCGTCATCGCGCCCACATCCATGACGTGCGCGCCGATATTGAGCATGTGGTTGCAGATACGCGTCAGCTCNGCGAACAGCACGCGCAGNTATTGCGCCCGCTCTGGCACTTCGAGATTGAGCAGCTTCTCAATCGCGAGCACGTAGGAATGCTCCTGACACAGCGGGGAGCAATAATCGAGACGGTCAAAATAGGGCAGCGCCTGCAGATAGGTCTTCTGCTCGATCAGCTTTTCGGTGCCGCGGTGGAGCAAGCCCACATGCGGGTCGACCCGCTCAATCACCTCACCGTCCAGCTCCATCACCATCCGCAAAACGCCGTGCGCTGCGGGGTGCTGGGGCCCGAAATTCAACGTGTAATTGGTGATGACCTCGCCGTCATTTGTCGGCGATTCTTCGATTTGGACGCTCATGCCTCGCCCTCCTCTCCAATTTCAAACTCGACCCCGTCTTTGGGCGCCTCACCCTCTTCCTCGGGCTGCGCCTCGGGCTCATCGGCCTTTTCATCGCCGGGAAGAACATAATCCGACCCCTCCCACGGTGAGAGGAAATCGAATGTGCGCATATCCTGCGGCAGCTCCACCGGTTCGTAAACGACGCGCTTCTCATCCTCGGAATAGCGCAATTCGGTGTAGCCGGTCATCGGGAAGTCTTTGCGGAACGGATGCCCTTCGAAACCATAATCGGTGAGAATCCGGCGCAGGTCTTCATTCCCGTCGAACACCACGCCGTAAAGGTCGAACACCTCACGCTCGAGCCAACCGGCATTGGGCCACAGCGTCGTGACCGATGGGACCGCATTGCTCTCATCCGTCGAACATTTCACCATGACACGGTGGTTCTTGGTGAGCGAGAGCAGCATGTAGACGATCTCGAACCGCTCTGGACGGTCGGGATAGTCAGCGCCCGCGATTTCCATCAGCTGCTGATAGTCATGCTCATCACGCAGGATGCGCAGGACGTTTTCAATCGCGCTGCGCTTGGCTGTGAGGATGATCTCGCCATGCTCCTCGCGCGCACCATCGAGCCACACGCTTACGCTCTCACCAAGCGCGTCGAGAACGCCGTCATTGGAGGCGAATTTGGGAGCGGAGTGAACAACTGTCATCGGTCGACCCCTTACCGTTCAATCGTACCNGTGCGGCGAATTTTACGCTGCAATTGCATTACGCCATANAGCAGCGCCTCAGCNGTTGGCGGACANCCNGGAATGTAGATATCAACCGGCACAATCCGATCNCANCCACGCACCACGCTGTAGGAATAGTGGTAATAACCACCGCCATTGGCGCACGACCCCATGCTGATCACATATTTGGGATCGGACATCTGATCATACACTTTGCGCAGGGCCGGTGCCATTTTGTTGCACAAAGTGCCCGCCACGATCATCACGTCGGATTGGCGCGGCGATGCGCGCGGGGCGATGCCAAACCGCTCCATATCATAGCGCGGCATATTGACGTGGATCATCTCCACTGCGCAGCATGCAAGGCCAAACGTCATCCACCAGAGCGAGCCGGTGCGCGCCCATTGAAACAGGTCTTCCGTCGATGTGACGAGGAAGCCCTTGTCATTCACCTCAGTTTGGAGCGCGCGAAAATACTCTTCATCCGGCTGACGGATTTCACCCGCTTTGGCGGTTTCAAGCGCGCTGATATCGGGCAGGTTTTGCGGCGGGGTAATCGTGGTGCTCATTCCCAGTCCAAAGCCCCCTTCTTCCATTCATAGGCAAGGCCAATCGCAAGGATGCCCAAAAAGGTCATCATCCCGATCCAGCCTACCCAACCGGTTTCGCCAAGGCTCACCGCCCAGGGAAACAGAAATGCCGCCTCAAGGTCAAAAATGATGAAGCTGATCGCGACGAGGTAAAACCGCACGTCAAACTGCGCGCGCGAATCCTCAAATGCGGGGAAACCGCATTCATATTCCGATAGTTTCTCAGCATCCGGATTGTGCGCACCGGTCAGGCGCGAGACGCCCATCGGCAAAAACACAAACAAAACCGACAATCCGAACGCGACGAAAATGAAGAGCAGTATCGGCAGATACTGGGCAAGATCGACCACGATGATTTCCAAGCTAGCGTTATCCCATGCGCTTGCCTCTAGGCCTGTCTTACCCCTCACGCAAGAGCGCGCAGGCCCGAAACCTTCGTATATTTGTTGCACAAAACCGAACCGGAATCCGGCGCTTGGCTTGCTCGGCGGCTACGGCGCGCCATCCAGCATCTGCGCAGCTTGTCGCTCCTCATTCAAATTGGGAAGCTCCAAACGGCGAATCTGAATTGTTTGTGGGGCGTTGCCATCACCCCCCTCCCCCATGCCGGAGCGGTCATATTGCCCGGTTGCGATGTAGTAGAGCGCGCCGTCCGAAATCGATCCGCCCCGCGGCTTGGTCCATTTGGAATGCGCTTGTTCGAGCACTCGGACGCCAATGATCCGGCGACCATCATCCGATAGATTGAGGGCAACGATCCGCATCGGGGAGTCCACATTTTGCATGGCAATCAGCGTATTTCCATGCCGCCAAAGCCCATCGATACCATCGAGAAAAACCGGGACATCACTTGGCAATCGCGCGACCGTTCCCTCGCCAATTTCAACGACCGCAAGGCCATAGAGATAGTCGCTTACATAAAGCAGCTCACCGCTCTGCGACAGCGCAAGGCCTTGAGGCGACACAAAATTGCCGGGGAGAATCAACTCCTCCATCTCAACCGCCCCGATGGGTTTGCGGTAAATGCCGCCGCCCACCGGGTCGCTGGCATAGACAGTCGCATCTGGCCCCATGGTGATATCGCCGATCGCCTTTGCCCCCTCTGGCGCGGGCACCAGGATCGGATTTTGGAAATCGGCGCGCAGCCCCATCAGGCCAGTAAAGGGCGCCTCTTCCTCTTCAGAACCATCCAGATCGGAAGAAGCGGCCCAGCCAATCGAGGCATCGGCTTCACCAACAATCCCCGATAGGTCATTGGCGCCCGGGATTTGGACCGCAGTCCACTTCCCCTCGGCAAGCTGCCCGGTTGGCGCTTCGTATAAATAGATAGCCCCTGCGCTCATGGAGGTTGCAACCAGCATATTGTGCGACTGCGCTGCGAAAAGGCCTTCGACCAGCCCTGCCTCCGCCGGCATAGCGGCATAAAGCGTGCTTGCCTCAATCACCTCCGGCGCGGCAATCAACAAATCGCGCACCTGGCCGGCTTGCTCCTCTGCGACCATGTCGAGGATTTGTGCCTGGGCCTCTTCGTTGAAGGAAACACCGCGCTGCTTGAACCACATCAAGCTGTCGAGCGCCGCATCGGTGTCGCCATCATCCAACTGCGCCCTGAGCAAACGGGCACGCGCGTTTGCGCTGTCGGGAAAATCATTCGCCAATGCCTCAAGCGAAGCCCTGTATGATAAAGGCTCCGTTTCAGTGTGCGACGGCCGCCATAGATCGGCGGCCACCACACCCTGTTGCGCAAAACCGGCGCCCCCTATGCAACCAAAGCAAGCAAGCGCGACAAGCGCGCTCAGCGGCTTCATTTCATCTGGCTGGCAATAGTCTTGTCGAGCGCCTTGCCATAAGGCGGCTTCATGCCAGACAATTTCGCCACATCGATCTTGGGCTGATGATAGACCGCACGGGCATGGCTGAACTCGCGGAAACCCTCAATCGCGTGATAGCTGCCCATGCCCGAGGGGCCGACCCCGCCAAATGGCAGATCCTCCATCGAGACATGGAAAATCACATCATTGGTGGTCACGCCGCCCGAAATCGTGCGGGTCAAAACGCGTTCCTGCTCGGATTTGTCTTCACCAAAATAATACAGCCCCAACGGGCGATCGTGCTCATTGACGTAATCAACCGCCTCATCGACCGCCTTGTAGGTTTTAACCGGCAAGACAGGGCCGAAGATTTCTTCTTGCATCACCGTCATATCATCATTGACCCCGCGCAGGACCGTGAGCGGCATTTTGCGCTGGTTCGCAGAGCCAAAGTCTTCGCCTGCCGGATTAACTTCGATCACTTCGGCACCCTTGTCGCGGGCATCTTCAACCAATCCTTGCAAACGCTCAAAATGCCGATCCGAGACGATTGATGCATAATCATCGTTTTCAAGGACAGTGGGATACATGCTGGCCGCGGCATTGGTGACACCGGCAATCGCCTGCGATTCCACCTCTTCGGGCACAATCATATAATCGGGCGCGAGGCATATTTGCCCGGCATTGAGCATTTTGCCCATAGCGATGCGTTCGCCCGCTTTGGCAAAATCGGCGCTGCGCCCCATCACCACGGGGGATTTTCCACCCAATTCAAGAGTGACCGGCACGAGATTTTCCGCCGCAGATTGCATCACCCGCCGTCCGGTCGGTGTCGATCCGGTGAAGACGAGATGATCAAACGGCAATGAGGAAAACACCGCAGCCACTTCCGGCCCGCCGGTGACCACTGCCACTTCATCAGGAGTGAAATATTCGCTCACCAGTTCAGCCATCAACAAGCTCGTGCGCTCGGTGAATTCGCTGGGCTTGATCATGGCGCGATTGCCCGCGGCCAAAACCTGCATCAACGGTGAAAAGGCCAGTTGGACCGGGAAATTCCAAGGCGACAGGATCCCGATCACGCCTTTGGGTTCATAGCGAACTTCCGCCTTTGCGCCTAGCAGACCAAGCGGAAACTGCACTTTACGCTTTGAAGGTTTGGCCCATTTGTCCATGTGGGAAAGAGCCCCTTTGCCCGCTCCGATCGTGCCGGCAATATCGGTCAACATGGATTGTTGGATCGAGCGATTGCCGAAATCGGCGCTCATTGCTTTGCACAAAGATTCGCCGTGATCCTTGAGCAGAGCCATGGCTCGCTTGATGCGATCCTTGCGCATTGACATGGGTTCGGGGCGCGAGGCGGTGAAAGATGACCGCTGAAGCTCAAGCAATTTTTCCAGTTCCGCGCGTTTGTCGTCGGCCATTTTCACTCTCCGTTTCAATTTGCCATTGGTTCTTGCGCAAACTGCGTCCCTCCGCAAGCGAATACCCGATTGCACCACCCGATCCGTTGCTATTGCTGCATCTCAACACTAAATCAGCCGCCAGTTTCATTCCTCCCACTGCGAAGGGCGCTTGCATGACCCAGTTTTCTTCTGCCGATCCGATTGTGATTCTCTCCTATGCCCGAACCCCGATGGGCGGGATGCAAGGTGCGCTGGCGGACGTATCTGCCACCGACCTTGGTGCCACAGCAGTCAAAGCCGCGGTGGAACGGTCCGGAGTTTCCGGCGATTCGTTCGATCGCGCCTATATGGGCTGCGTTCTGCCAGCGGGACTGGGCCAAGCGCCAGCGCGCCAAGCGGTGATCAAGGCCGGCCTGCCGCAATCGGTCCAAGCAACCACCGTCAACAAAGTGTGCGGCAGCGGTATGCAAACCGTGATTATGGGCGCCGAGGCCTTGGCCAGCGGCACCGTCGACTACGTCATTGCCGGCGGTATGGAGAGCATGACCAATGCCCCCTACCTGTTGAAAAAGCACCGCTCAGGCGCACGCATTGGCCACGACACCACCTATGATCACATGTTTCTCGACGGGCTAGAGGACGCCTATGAGGAAGGCCGGGCAATGGGCACCTTCGCTCAGGACACCGCCAACGATTACCAACTCACCCGCGAAGAACAGGACGCCTATTCGATTGAATCGCTGTCCCGCGCCAATGCCGCGATTGAAAGCGGTGCGTTTGACGGCGAAGTCGTGCCAGTCACCTTCAGCACCCGAAAAGGCGATGTGACGGTCGCAGTGGATGAACAGCCAGGCAAAGGCCGCCCGGACAAAATTCCGCAATTGCGCGCCGCCTTTGCCAAGGATGGCACCATCACTGCTGCCACTTCGAGCTCAATTTCTGATGGTGCGGCGGCCTTGGTCCTTACCCGTGAAAGTATTGCCAGCGACAACGGTCAAACCCCAATTGCCAAAGTGGTGGCGATGGCCGCTCACGCCCGCGCTCCCAAGGATTTCACCGTGGCGCCGGTTGGCGCGATCGAAAAAGTGCTCTCAAATGCAGGCTGGTCGGTTGATGATGTCGATCTGTGGGAAGTGAACGAGGCATTTGCCTGCGTTGCGATGTTTGCGATGCGCGACATCGGGATCGACCATGCGAAGATCAACGTGAATGGCGGCGCAACCGCGCTGGGCCACCCGATCGGGGCATCAGGCACGCGGATCGTCGTGACCCTTATCAATGCGCTCAAATCTCAAGGGAAAAAGCGCGGCGTTGCATCGCTGTGCATTGGCGGCGGCGAAGCAACTGCCATCGCGCTCGAATTGGTCTGATTTGTGAGACGCCCCTATCCCGCGCTCGGAATGTGACTTGTGTCATGCGACCGAGTGCGGGGAGCGGGGTCTTCGCGCTTTCGGCCTTGTTCAGCCTGCCTTGTGCAGCCTGCCGTGAGCAAAGCGTTTGCTACTAACGCGCTGGATTATCACTCAGCCAGCTTAATCTCGCCTACACCCCAAAGCCGCGTCCTATCCACCCAGCCAATCCGGCCATCTACATCCAATTCACAATGGGTGTCGGTGCATTCTTTAATCGCGCCCACCACGCCCGGTTCAGCGCGAAAATTGACCGCCGAGCTCATGTCAGGCTCGGCCCGCATTTCGGCCAATCCATCGCCCGTGATCAATCCGCCCAAAGTCGAGCTTGTCTGGGTCGATGCGAGCCATCCTTGCGTCCCTTCGTGATCTCGGACCAAGAGCCAGCCATCGCGCTGGCGCAAAACGACAATGGGCAAGCCTCTGCGTCGATATACCCATTCAATTTTGTATTCCCTACTGGGCCCCACGCGCATGTTGGCTTCATCGAACCGCAGAGTGCGCCAATGTGGCATTTCGCTGGTCTGCGCGTGGGCCGTATCGGCAATGACAGCCACAAAGGCGGCGATGCCAAGCCCAAAGGCGGCAAAAATTCTCAATCCACTCATACGCATTTGTTAGACCCGAGCATGCCTGGTGTTCAACCCGTAAGACCCCGCTTGACCCACCCTAGCGATTGCCACTAGCGCTGAGTGTATGGCTATTTCAGATACCCCACCGCACTTTCCCACGGGCAAACCGCGCGTTGTTGTGACCCGTCATCTGGCCAAAAGTGTCGAGGCACGGATGGGCGAATTGTATGATGCGACGCTCAACACGAGCGATGTTCCGATGAGCCGCGAGGCCCTCATTGCGGCTATGCAGGAATGTGATGTGCTGGTTCCGACGGTCACTGACTCTATCGATGCCGACATGATCGCCGCCGCGGGCGCGGATTTGCGACTCATTGCCAATTTCGGTGCAGGCACCGAGCATATTGACCTCGAGGCCGCTGCAGCGCGCAAAATTCTCGTGACCAACACGCCGGGCGTGTTCACCGATGACACCGCCGATCTGGCCATGGCGGCAATTATCGGCGTGCCGCGGCGCATTCGCGAAGGAACGGGTTTGATACGCCGCGGCGAATGGACCGGCTGGGCCCCTACGGGCATGTTGGGACGCAAGCTCGGTGACAAGGTGTTGGGAATTTTGGGCATGGGCCGAATTGGTCAGGCCGTTGCCCACCGTGCCCGCGCATTTGGTCTGGAGGTTGTTTATTACAATCGCCGGCGCCTTCCTGATGCTGTCGAAAAGATGCTCGGCGCCCGATATGTCGAAACGGTGGATGCGCTGGTTGAACAAGCGGACATCCTGACCATTCACTCCCCCCTCACTGATGAGACCAAAGGGCTTATCGATGAACGACGGATCAATATGATGAAGCCGGGCAGCAGCATTGTTAACACAGCGCGCGCCGAAATCATCGATCAGGAAGCCATGATTGCCGCCCTGCAATCGGGTCAATTGGCCGGCGCGGGTCTGGATGTTTATCCCGATGAACCGCGCGTCGACCAACGTTTGATTGACCATCCCAACGTGATGACCTTGCCCCATATCGGCAGCGCAACAGTCGAAGGGCGTGAGGCATCTGGCGACAAAGTCATCGCCAATATCCGGTTCTGGGCAGATGGCCACCGGCCACCTGATCAGGTGCTAACCGCATTGGTTGAAAAATAGAGCGATGCTGCACAAAGGCGCGAGCAGCCAACCCCATCACGGCACCCTGAACACACCGGGTTAGCCACGTAATTTCAGGGGGTTGAGCCGCCCTGCACCGCGTCGGCATGAGCCAATTCGCGGGCGACAATACCCGCTATCTCTTCCACCGCCGCACGCCTACAGCCCAAGCCAATATGGTTTGCGCTAAGCTCATGCTCGGTATCGCGCTCATCTGGATGGCCGCGTGCACATTCCGGCGCGATCACGCCATCGGCGGCCGACCACACCGCTACTGTGTGGACGGGGGGCTTTGAACTGGGGTCATCGGGCAAGCTGGGCGCATCAACCGTATGATCGTTGAGCGCATTGTACACTCGCCAGGCATTGTTGGCATGGCGATCACCCGAAAACGGCGTGCCCAAGGTCACCACCATTTTCACATATTGGGGATGCCGCTGAGCCAGAACCCTGCCGAAAACTCCGCCTAGGCTCCACCCGACCAAGACAACTTTTTCCCCGTGTTGCGCAAAAATCTGCGCCAATCGTGCCTCTGCCTTCGCCAGTTTCTCAGGGGTTATGCCGGTCACAAAACCCAGCTTGGCCCCATAGGTCGCAAAGCCATTCACCTCCAATGTTCGGCGCAAAAAAGACGTGGTGCTGTCACTCGACAAAAGGCCAGGCAGGACCATAACCGGGGGCAGTTTGCCGCCCTCGCCCAGCCCCAGATCAACCTTGCGAGCCCGGCGCAGACGGCTTGCCAGAACCGCAGGTATCGAGGGCAATTCACGCAATAACAAAGACAAGCGAGGCGGCCGTTCCTGCGCCATCAGATCTTCAACGCGTAAAGTTTGTTGAAATCGCCCGGCTCATAGCCGGCGAAAGCGCCGCATGGTTCAAACCCGACACTGCGGTACAAACCCACCGCCGCCTCGAACAATTGGCCGGTTCCGGTTTCCAATTTGACCTCGGCAAAGCCCAAAGCGCGGGCGCGTGCGATCAAGTGGNGCAACATCGCCTTACCTGCACCCGTCCCCCGGGCATCGGGATGGGCGCGCATGCTTTTAATTTCGGCAAATCCGGCATGCAATTTGAGCGCGCCGATTGCCAGCAATGCCCCGTTTGACCACGCGGCGAACACTTCGATCCCGGGCGCTTTCAAGCCGGATAGATCGAGCACATGCGACGTGCCCGGAGGCGATCCGGCATCCATTTCGCCGGTGTGCAATTCAAGCAGCGCAATGACGTCCTCTTCGGTCAGGTCAGTGCGCCGAATGTCCATTGCCGGGCCGCTCAAAGGTTTTCGTGTTGAGGCATACCAAGGACGTGGAACCCCCCATCGACGCGGATGTTTTCGCCGGTCGTAAACGCGCCCGCATCAGAACACAGATACACCGCGGTCCCGCCAACCGTCTCGAGGGTTGCATTGCTGCGCAAGGGGGCATTGGCATCGGTGTGTTTGAACGTCTTGCGCGCGCCGCCAATAGCCGACCCAGCCAGTGTTTTCATCGGCCCCGGGCTGATTGCATTGACGCGGATCCCTTCCGGACCAAGATCATTAGCGAGGTAGCGCACCGATGCCTCAAGCGCGGCTTTGGCAACGCCCATCACGTTGTAATTCGGGGTCACCCGGTTGGAGCCCATATAGCTGAGGGTCAAAATGGTCCCGCCATTGTCGATCATCATCGGATGGGCACGGCGGGCCACCTCGATCAAACTATAGGCCGAAATATCGAGCGAATTCTTGAAATTGGCGCGCGAGGTGTCGAGGAACCGGCCGGTCAATTCCGATTTGTCGGAATAGGCGATGGCATGGACCACGAAATCCAAACGGTCCCAGCGATCGCTGAGCGCAGCGAAAGCTGCATCGAGCGAGGCATCGTCGGTGACGTCGACATCGACCATAAAGTCTGAACCCACGCTTTGCGCGAGGGGTTCGAGCCGTTTGCCAAACGCTTCTCCCTGATAGGTGAAGGCCAGTTCAGCGCCAGCCTCTGCGCACGCTTTGGCAATGCCCCAGGCAATCGACCGTTCATTGGCCACACCCATAACAAGGCCGCGTTTTCCGCTAAGTACGCCCATGATCAAAACCTCTTAGCTGTTTCACCCGTGGAACTTGGACAAAACCATCGAGCCGTTGGTTCCACCAAATCCGAAACTGTTGGTCATCACTGTATCAAGCCCGGCATTCTCGACCAATTGGGTCGCAATCTCTTCGGGTTTGAGCGCGGGGTCGAGCGTTTCGACATTGATCGATGGGATGATAAAATCATTATCCAATGCCAGCAGGCTGTAAACCGCCTCTTGTGCGCCGGTGGCACCTTGGCTGTGTCCGGTCATCGATTTGGTTGAGCTGACCGGCGGGGTCGAACCTTCACCAAACACACGGCGCACCGCTTCAATCTCGCCGACATCGCCGACCGGCGTGGATGTGCCATGGGCGTTGATATAACCCACCTTGCGATCTTCGCTTAGAGTTTTGAGCGCACCGCGCATCGCGCGTTCGCCGCCTTCACCAGACGGCGCAACCATATCGGCCCCATCGGAAGTGGCGCTGAACCCGGTTACTTCGGCATAAATTTTGGCGCCGCGGGCCTGCGCATGATCAAGGCTTTCCAGCACCAACATCGCGCCGCCACCGCCAATCACAAAGCCATCACGGTCGGCATCAAACGCGCGGCTGGCGCGCTCAGGCGTGTCGTTATATTTGCTCGACATTGCGCCCATCGCGTCAAACAGGCACGACAATGTCCAGTCGAGTTCCTCGCCCCCGCCGCCAAACATCACATCTTGTTGGCCAAGCGCGATTTGCTGCGCAGCCATGCCGATACAATGCAAAGATGTCGAACAGGCCGAGGTGATCGAGAAGTTCATACCCTTGATCTGATAGGCGGTGGCAAGATTGGCGCTGATCGTGGAGGACATGCATTTGGGCACGGCCAAAGGACCAACGCGCTTGGTTGCGCCCGTTTTCAACACGGTTTGATGCGCGCTCAGCATGGCCGAAGTGGATGGCCCGCCTGACCCCGCGATCACACCCGTCATCGGGTTGATGACATCCTTTTCTTCAAGACCAGCATCCGCGATCGCTTGCCCCATGGCGATATAGGCATAGGCTGCGCCCGGTCCCATGAAACGCAAAGTCCGCTTGTCGACATGTTCCTTAATGTCGAGGTCCACCGCGCCCGCAATCTGCGAACGGAACCCATANTCGGCCATATCTTCGTTGAAGGTAATGCCCGATTTGCCNGCCTTGAGAGAGGCCAGAACCTCATCTGTGTTATTGCCAATTGAGGAGACAATCCCCAGCCCTGTTACCACTACGCGCCGCATAGTCCCTGTCTTCCTTATCTGTGTTGTGACCGGATTACGCTTCTGAAAGCGCGACTTTCATGTCTTTGACCTGATAGATCACTTCGCCATCTGCTTCGACGCGGCCATCGGCCACACCCATGGTCAGACGACGGGTCTGCACCGCCTTGGTGAAATTGACATAATAGGTGAGCATCTTGCGATCGGGCCGGACCATACCGGTGAGCTTTACCTCGCCCACGCCGAGCGCATATCCGCGCCCTTTCCAACCCCGCCAACCAAGGTTGAACCCGGTCAATTGCCACAAGCCGTCGAGCCCGAGGCAGCCGGGCATAATCGGATTGCCGGGAAAGTGGCAATCAAAGAACCAAAGCTCTGGCTTGATATCAAACTCGGCGACCACGTGGCCCTTGCCATGCGGGCCGCCATCACCCGAAATATCAGTGATCCGGTCCATCATCAGCATTGGCGGTGCAGGCAATTGAGCATTGCCCTCGCCAAACAATTCGCCCCGCGCGCATTTGAGCAGATCTTCGCGATCAAAGCTGTTTGGGAAATCAGTCATCCCGTTTCATACTCCCCGGATATTTGCAGCCCTCCCCCTCTCGAAGGGAACGCTTGTGTGATGGAATTGAGCTACCCCTTAGGCGCGCGCGCATTCAGTGGCAACACGCAGGCAACTTCCCCTCAAAGGTTTGCGCACGGCTTTATCGCACCGGGCGCAGCGCGCGCAGCGCTGCGCTCAAACCGGGCAAAATACCCCTCGATATCCGGGCGCTCGACAAACTCCATGAGTTTGAAGCCAACCGCCTCAAATTCGCAGAACAACAATTTTGGCGGGGTTCCCCGGTCATGGGTGGGACGATCCGCATCTACGACGATGATCTGCCCACCTTGGGCCAGAGCGGGCCACAAACGCCACAGAAACGCGTAAGGCTCGGTCACTTCGTGATACATATGGACCAGAAAGATCCGATCAAAACTATCAGCGGGCAATTGCGGATCATCGGCTTGGCCCAGCTTGATCGAGATATTTTGCAGCTGCTCGCGCTCGACCCGGCGCCCCAATCGTTCGAGCGCGCCGCGATCAATATCCTGCGCCAGGACGCGTCCCGTGGTCCCGACACGATTGGCGAGGCGCGCGGTGTAATACCCCTCCCCCGCGCCGATATCGGCCACCGTCATTCCCGCCGAAATATTGGCAAGGTCCATCACGGCCTGCGCTTCGCCGCGTTCATCGCGGGCAACCTCTGTTGAAAACTGGTTGGACACGGTTTCGGCAACCGGCCTATCAGCGGCCGGGAATTCGAGCGCACTGGCCGGGCGATCCGATCCAGGCAACAAGCCGTCGCACGCCGCCAGCGCGGCGCAGATCGTGACACCCAAAGCGAGCGCGAAGCGCCTCAATCGACATCCTCCACATCAACCGTCTCACCCGTCACACGCTGGGCAAGCGCGGCCGAGATATAGCCGTCGATTTCACCATCCAGCACCTTGTCAGGCGAGCTGGAGGTAAAGCCGGTGCGCAGGTCCTTGACCATCTGATAGGGTTGCAGAACATATGAGCGGATCTGGTGTCCCCAGCCAATCTCGCTCTTTTCCTGATATTCCCCTGAGGCCGCCGCCTCGCGCTCGGCCATTTCGCGTTCGAACAAGCGCGCTTTGAGCATATTCATCGCGGTGGCGCGGTTTTTGTGCTGGCTGCGGTCGTTCTGGCTTGCCACCACAATGCCGGTTGGCTGGTGGGTGATGCGCACCGCACTGTCCGTGGTGTTGACGTGTTGCCCGCCCGCACCCGATGCCCGGTAGGTGTCGATCTTCAAATCGGCAGGATTGATCTCGATATCGATATCATCATCGATCACCGGATAAACCCAAACGCTGGAGAAGCTGGTGTGACGTTTGGCCGCGCTGTCATAGGGGCTGATCCGGACCAGTCGGTGGACGCCGCTTTCGGTCTTGGCATAGCCATAGGCATTGTCGCCCTTGAGCAGAAGCGTGGCCGATTTGATCCCGGCCTGATCACCGGCCTGATATTCGACCGTCTCCACCTTAAATCCGCGCCGCTCAGCCCAGCGCGCATACATGCGCAGCAACATTTCGGCCCAATCCTGGCTTTCAGTGCCGCCGGCGCCTGCGTGGATTTCGACATAGGTGTCATTGGCATCGGCCTCGCCCGACAACAGCGCCTGAACCTTATCGGCATCCGCCCGCTCAGCCAGCTTCTCAAGGCTGCTCAGACCATCATTCACGATGCTCTCTTCGCCCTCGGCATCACCCATTTCGATGAATTCGACCGCGTCGTTCATTTCCGCTGAGATTTGATTGACCGTTTCAACCGCGCTTTCCAATTGCTTGTGCTCGCGGCTGATCTTCTGCGCCTCTTTGGGATCGTCCCATAAATTGGGGTCTTGAACGCGCGCGCTCAGCTCATCGAGCCGGCGCAAAGCGCGCTCCCAATCGAGCGATTGCCGTACAAGACCGAGCGCAGCTTCGATCCGGTCAATATGGGCTTGGGCCTCGGCCCGCATAACTGTTCCTAACCTGTTGGCGTGTGGCCCACCCGATTAACGCGGGCGCGCGAATTGTAAAGCAAATGGGAGGCTCTGAAGCGCTGCTTCTCAAGCTATTGTGACAGCGCGCGCACCGCCTCGAGTGTTTCGCGCACATGGCCACGATAATCGCTGTTTGAATAGACCATCGCAATCCGGCCATCCGGGGCAATAACGTAGGAGGTGCGGCTCGACAGGCCCGAATCCCCAAGCGCCACATCATAAGCCTCGATCAGGCGTTCGCCCGCAACGCCCACCGCAAACGCATCGCGGCATTCTTCGCGGCTGAAGCGTTTGAGAGTGTCGATATCGTCATTGGACATGCCGATGACGCTGGCGCCCAATTGTTCGAATTCGGGCATCGCCTCGGCAAAGGCATTGGCCTCCAACGTGCATCCTTGCGTGAAGGCCTTGGGGTAGAAATACAGCACAACCGGCCCTTTGCTGAGCGCGGCTCTGAGCGAGAAGCCCATTTCCTCACCCGCCATTGCGGCCTGCGTTGTGAAGCCGGGAGCCTGCGCCCCCACCGGCAATTCAGCCGCCAAGGGGGCAGCCGCACACAGGGCCGCGGCGGCAAGGCCTGTAATTGGGAAACCTATACGCATCAGTAAATTCCTCCCTGCTCTTCTGCAAAGTTTTCAACCTCGCCATCGCGCCGGATAAACGCATCGCCTTCACGTCCAGCGCGGATTAATGCGAGAATTTCATCGCGCTTGGCGGCGATGAGATCTTGTCGGGTGGAGCGTTCGGGTTCGGAATCGGGTTTGAACGCCTCCCATATAATGTCACCGCGCGGATCACCATCGGGCCACCCATCCAACACGCGTTTGCCCGTGCGCCGGTTGACCCGCACCATTTGGATCCCGTCCGGGGCGATCGGCGGCAAAGCTTCCCAGCTATCTCTGGATGTCTCGATCAAATCTTTGATAATCGGTGCGGCAATCGTGCCGCCATAGGCCCATCCGCCCATATTGCGCGGGGAATCGAAACCGACATAAACCCCGGCGATCAATTTTTGCGTCCCACCGACAAACCATACATCCTTGGGGCCGGTCGTGGTGCCGGTTTTGCCAAACAATGGCAGCTCCAAACCGCTCAGCACAGTGGCCGTACCGCGCGACACGACACCTTCGAGCATGTGCATGGTTTGATATGCGGTGCGCGGATCCATTGCCTGGCGCCCCTTCAAACCAAAGCGCGGCATTGCGCTCCCGTCATATTGGGCCATGTTGCAGCCATTGCAGGCGCGCGTATCCGCCCGCCAGATCACCTTGCCATTGCGGTCCTGAACGTAATCGATAACCGTCGGGGTGTTGAGCCGCCCATGATTAGCGATCGCGGCATAAGCCGACACCATGTTGGCAACCGTTGTCTCTTCCGAACCCAGCGCCGTGGCCGCATAGGGGTCTGCGTCCTCGCTAATGCCCAGATCTTTGATCGTGTCGACGACATTGTCCATGCCCGCCTGCATCCCGATCTGCACGGTCATGATATTTTGCGACTGTTCCAGACCATAGCGCATCGGGAAAATGCCGGCGGTGCCGCCGCGGATGCATTTCTCGCCCAAATCACGCCCCTGATAATAACAATAGCGCGTGTTATCGACTTGGGTTGATGGGGTCATGCCCTGATCAAGGCCAGTTGAATAGACGAACGGTTTGATGGTCGAGCCTGGTTGCCGCTTGGCCTGGGTGGCGCGGTTGAAATCGGACAGGCGGTGATCAAACCCGCCCTGCACTGCCAGCACTCTGCCGGATTGGGCGTTTTGAACCACCAGCCCGCCTTGCGCCTCGGGGATGGTGGCCACGGCATATCCATTGCCTTGCGGTTTGACCGCAATCACATCGTTGGCTTTGAGCGCACGCGGCAAATTGGTCAGAGGAAATTCTTCGCCATTGGAAAATCCGATCGTAGCAGACGACCCATTGCGCGCGGTAACCACACCAATGCGCCAATCTTCGTATCGGATTGACAGGAACGAACTGGCCAATTGGCGGTCCCAATTGCCCTCGCTGACATCGATCGTGGCGATCGGCCCTGCCCATGCGCGCTGACCATGATAACGCAGCAAGCCGCGACGCAGCGATGCACGTGCCGCATCCTGCAATTCCATATCCAGCGAGGTGCGCACCCACAGGCCGCCGGCATAGACGCTGTTCTCGCCATCCTCAGCGCTTTCGCCGAAATCAGCTATCAGCTGGCGGCGGACTTGCTCAAGGAAATAGCCGGCATCTGCGCTGCGCTGGCGGCGCTGGGTTACCAGCCCCAACGGCATAGCAGCGGCGGCCGCGCGCTCCTCCTCAGTGATAAAACCATTATCCGCCATTTGGTTGAGCACAAAACCGCGCCGCGCCAGAGCGGCTTCTTCCTGGCCCTTTCGGCCATAGCGTTCAGGCGCTTTGGGCAGGATCGCAAGGAACGCCACTTCGTGCAGGTCAAGTTCGCCCACATCCTTGTCGAAATATGCACGTGCAGCGGCTTGAACCCCGAAAGAGCGGCGGCCCAAGGGGATTTCATTGAGGTACAGCTCGAGAATGTCCTCCTTGGTCAAAACGCGTTCAATACGGCCAGCAAGGATCATTTCCTTAAGCTTGCGGGTGACCGAATATTCGTCCCCCAAAAGCAGAATCTTGGCCAATTGCTGGGTAATGGTGGACCCGCCCACTGCGCGTTGCCCGGACCCATATTTGGTCGCATAATCAAACACCGCATTGGCCGTGCCGGTGACATCGACACCGCTGTGACTGAAGAAGGTTTTGTCCTCCGCCGAAATATAGGCCTCAATCAATTGATCTGGAAAATCAGCATATTGCAGCTGAACACGGCGTTCGCGCGCATAGGAATGGACAATTTCGCCATCGATCCCGCGCACCATTGTAGGCAGCGGCGTTTGATATTGCGTGAGACTTTTGGCCTCTGGCAAATCGCTGGCGAGCCAAAACCACATGGCAACCCAAAGCGCAGCGCCGCACGCAAGTGCGAAAGCGCCGAGTTTAAACAGCAAGCTCTCGCGCCACTTCATCGAAAACCACGACACAGCCGCGCCCAAATCGCGTTGAAAGCGATAGGCCACGTAATCAGGAAAAGGCAGCGTTTGGGAATTAGTCTGGGTCATTACCAGCAGCGATTTAAGGGGTTTGCGACAGGAATGCCAGCACCGGGCATGCGATCCATACAAATTGGCAAGAATATGTGACCGACATTGCCGGTTTAACGGTTGGATTGCCGCGCAAAATAGACCCGGATGGCGCGCGCCAGAACGTCGGCATAAGCCCCGCGCCCATCCTGTGTGATCAAACGCGCAAGGTCTTCTTCATTGGTGACAAACCCGCTTTCAAACAGGACACCGGGGACATCGGGCGCGCGCAACACCGCCAAAGCGGCGGACCGACGGGCTTCGGGGTGGAATGCGATGACCCCGTCCCCCTCGCGAGCGATCAGCGACGAAAACTCGCTCGCCTCTTCCTGAATGCGTTGTTGCGACAATTCGACCAGAATATCGCTCACCACCTCTGACTGCCCCTCAACGATTATCCCGTTGAGGCGGTCCGCAGCGTTTTCGCGTTCGGCAAAGCGGGCCGCCGCCTCGCTCGATGCCTCATTCGACAAGGTATAAATGCTGGCCCCGGAAACATCGCTCAATTCTCCGGCGGAATCGGCGTGGATCGACAGAAACAAATCGGCATTCAGCAACCGCGCAATTTCAGGCCGGTAGGCAAGCGGCACAAGGCGATCGCTGTCGCGGGTCAGAGCCACTCTCACCCCCCCTTGTGCCAATAACCGATCCCGCAATTCCAGCGTGAGCGCCAACGCGATGTCCTTTTCAAAAACTTCGGTCCCATCGCGCAAGCGCGAAACGGCACCCGGATCGCGCCCGCCATGCCCGGCATCGAGCACGATTAGGGGCCTGGTCTCATCCTCGGGCCCCAGAATTTCGGGAAGTTGCAAAGGTTCGGCCACGACAGATGGCGCGGCAATGGGAAAACGCAAAACATAATCGCGCTCCCATTCGGGAACAGGAATTGTAATGCCCGCCAGCTTCGCCCCGCCCAGTACCAGCAGGGGAACACAGACGATCAACATCAGGAACCTACGTATGCTCATTGTGTTAAAGGCTTAGAATGTTGCGTAGTGTATGCGCAATAGAGTTGCGGCGCATAACCCACGGTGCTAGCGCTGTTTCTTGAAACTCAGAAGCCAAAGGCATGCATTGCGAGGTTTCTGGTCGTTTCATCCAATTGGTTTTTCTAACCGGGAAGGCCGCTGATCCTTATCGGGTTTTGCGCCCTCCACTTAACAGGTTGATGCAGTGACGAGACGCTTCTCCTCGCAAGAACACACCCGCCGCCTTTGCGGTGCGGATGTCGTCGCGAGTCGCAGCGCGGACGCGATCCGCAATCTCTTCGCAGCAGACGCGATCACGGCGCGAGGCCCGGCATTTGGGCCCCGCGCAGATACCCATCCCGGCACCATGGCGGCATTTGCACGCCCACGGGCCGACTACACAAACAAAACACGCCCCTCCCGCAGCATTTTGGCGCGGCGTATGGGCGTTTGGAGAATAATACATGGCAACGCGCATGCTTATCGATGCGCGCCACTCGGAAGAGACCCGGGTGGCGGTGCTCAAAGGCAACCGGATTGAGGAATTCGATTTCGAATCTGCTGAACACAAGCAGATCAAAGGAAATATCTATCTAGCCAAAGTGACGCGGGTCGAACCCTCGCTGCAAGCGGCCTTTGTGGATTTTGGTGGCAATCGCCACGGCTTTTTAGCGTTTAACGAAATCCACCCCGACTATTATCAAATCCCGCAAGAAGACCGCGAAAGGTTGCTCGCCGAAGAGGCAGAAGCAGCCGAAGAAGAAGCGCGTCTGCGAGCGGAGGAAGAGGAAGAGGGGATTTCCCCCGGCGAAGAATACGACGCCGAGGATGAAAGCGCCGAGCAACTCGTCGAGGATCTTGCCGAGGACGGCCTGGAGGAAATCGACACGTCGGAAAAAGACAAAGTCGCCACCATCGAAGACGGCGCATCAGATGATGCGGACGAAGACGATGATGACGATAGCTCTGATGAAGAGCAGGACGAAGACGGCGGCGAAGCTTCCGATGAACAAAGCGGAGAAGATGGCGACGGTGAAGATGGCGAAGCGAAACCGCGTCGCGGTCGCCGCGGCCGTGGACGCCGCCGCCAAGGCAAGAAAGGCCAACACAAAGGCCGCAGCCGCGCAAAAGAAGTCGATGAGGTTCGTGCAAAACGCCTCGCTCTGCGTCGCCGCTACAAAATTCAGGATGTGATCCAACGCCGCCAGGTATTGCTGGTGCAAGTGGTCAAGGAAGAGCGCGGCAATAAAGGCGCTGCGCTGACCACCTATCTCAGCCTTGCTGGCCGCTACACCGTTTTGATGCCCAACAGCTCACACGGTGGCGGGATAAGCCGCAAAATCAACTCATCAAGCGACCGCAAGCGCCTCAAACAGGTGGTCTCTGATCTCAGCCTGCCCAAGAGCATGGGGCTGATCGTACGCACCGCAGGGATCAGCCGGACCAAAACCGAAATCAAACGCGATTTCGATTACCTCGCCCGCTTGTGGGATGATATTCGCCAAACCACTTTGTCCTCCACCGCGCCTTCGCTGATCCATTCCGACAGCGATCTGATCAAGCGGGCCATTCGCGACATCTACAATCGCGAGATCGAGGAGGTCGTGGTCGAAGGCGAGGATGGCTACAAATCGGCCAAGGCATTTATGAAAATGCTGATGCCGAGCCATGCGCGCCGGGTGAAGGCCTATTCCGATCCAGTGCCATTATTCCAGCGTTACGGCGCGGAGGACCAATTGCGGGCCATGTATGATCCCATGGTGCAGCTGAAATCGGGCGGCTATCTGATCATCAATCCAACCGAAGCCTTGGTTTCGATCGACATCAACTCTGGCCGATCCACCAAAGAGCACGGGATCGAGCAGACCGCCCTGCACACCAACCTTGAAGCTGCACGCGAAATCGCGCGCCAGCTGCGTTTGCGCGATATGGCTGGTTTGGTCGTGATCGATTTCATCGACATGGAATACAATTCCAACGTGCGCAAAGTCGAAAAGGCGATGAAAGAAGCGCTCAAGAATGACCGTGCACGCATTCAGGTGGGCCGGATCTCGGGCTTTGGCTTGATGGAGATGAGCCGTCAGCGTTTGCGCACCGGCGTGCTCGAGGCAACCACACGCACCTGCCCGCATTGTGATGGCACTGGTCTTGTGCGCACCGCATCTTCTGCGGGTTTGTCGGCGCTGCGTCTGATCGAAGACGAAGCGGCCAAGGGCAAAGGCACAATTATCAAGCTGGCGGCGAGCACCGAGGCAGCTTTCTATCTGCTCAATGAAAAACGCGATGAGTTGGTCGAAATCGAACAACGTTATGGCGTATCGGTCCAAATCTCGCCCGAGGGCGAAGATGAAGGCGCGAAGATGAATGTTGGCAGCTCGGGCCCACGCCCGACCGAAGCACCCAAATTCGAGCCAATCATCGACGATGACGATGGCGATGACGACCTCCCAGAAGAGGATTACGCCGAGGACGACGAGGACCAGCCCAAGAAGAAGAAACGCCGCCGTCGTCGCGGTGGTCGTGGCCGGAACAAGAAGCGGCATGACGATGGCGCTGACAACGCAGAAGGCTCGGAAGGCTTCGAGGGGTCTCGAGGTTCTGAAGGCGAAAACGCAGACGATCAGGCCGAAGGCAATGAAGGCGAGGCATCCGATCATCAGGCAGATGATGGCGAAGACAAGCCCAAGCGCCGCCGCCGCCGCGGTGGTCGTGGTCGCCGCCGCAAACAGGATGGCGCAGACGCAGGCGAAGCCAGCGCCGATGCACCCGAACAGGACGAGGCATCTGCNCCAAGCCCCACGGATGAGGGTGCCACGGATGACGGTGCCACGAATGAGGCTGGGCCCGCCGAGGCCGAAGAGGTGACGGATAAAGAAGAGCCTAAGGCCAAGCCGCCGCGCAAACGTGCCCCGCGCAAAAAGAAAGTCGACGACGAGGCTGAGGCACAGACCGCCGAAGATGCAGCTCCTTCCGAGCCTGCGCCTGAAGAAGAGGCTAAGGCCGAAAAGCCCAAGCGCAAACGTGCCCCGCGCAAGAAAAAGGTAGAGGAGGCTCCGGCTGACGAAACCTCTGCGCCAGAGGGTGAGGCCGAGCCGGCAGATGTGGCGGAAGAAGCGGCACCGGCAAAGAAACCTGCCGCCAAGCGCGCTACGGCCAAGAAGGCTCCGGCTAAGAAAGCGCCAGCGAAGAAGGCCGCAGCCAAGAAAGCCGATGCCAAAACCGCTGACGCAGATCAGCCTGCCAGTGACGAGGCTGAGACGCCCAAAGCCGCAGCAGAGCCAGTGTCCACAGAACCGGCGGAAACCACACAAGCCGAGCCCGAAAAAGCCAGCACGAAAAAGCGTGGCGGCTGGTGGCAACGCACCTTTGGTGAATAATCCAGTTCGCCGATCGAACTGGCGCCAGATATAAAGTTCAAGGGGCTGGGAAGCGTGCTTTCCGGCCCCTTTTTTGCTGACTATTTGCCGCTATTCGCCCGTTTTACGCGCGATGCCCCATTCGTTCCACGATGCAAATTTCGGTGCCTTAGGCAGATAACCACGGCCCAGTTCTTCTACATCATAGCCGGCTGCGCCGAACGCCGATGTGATTGGCCGGGTCAAATGGCAGCCGCCGGCAAGCCGCTTCCAAACCGGTTCGATCCGGTCCTGCCACTTGGCCACTGACGCATCGGGGGCGCGCCCATGTTCGAGAAACAAGACCTGCCCGCCGGGGCGCAAAATCCGCCGCAATTCGGATAAAACCTGAGCAGGATCACCCACAGTGCACAATGTAAACGTGCACACTGCGCAATCGAAGGATCGGTCGGGAAAAGGGATCGCCTCGCCAACGCCCGTGCGAATATCGGCCGCCCACCCCTTCTGCGCAGCAGCCCCGCGCGCATCATCCAGCAAACCGGCATGCGGATCGATCCCAGCATAAGAGGTCATCGCGTCACTGCGATAAAACGCTTGATTGATACCACCGCCACAGCCCAATTCGAACACATCACCGCGGGCCAAAGGGACCAGTTTTGACCGGCGTTTTAGAACCTGCCCCGATCCGCACGCACAGGTGATCAAGCGCGGCATTATATGTGCATCATACCACTCACCCAGTCCCATCTGCACCTCCGTTGACCAACTGCCGGCCCATATCCGCTTGCCTCCCACCGCTCAAAAACCGCAAGAACGGCTTGCACTGCACTCTTTTCCCTAGCATGCCGACACTCATGGCTACGCACACCATCTTTAAAATTCCCCAGCATGATAAAGCCCGGCTGAAGGTTCTCTTCCTTGCCAAGCATGCCCTATCGGGCGGCAAAGCGCACGCGCAAGACGGCAATCATGCGGTCTATCATCACGAGATTTTGACAGCGCTGCAATCGATCGGATTGGATGTTACGCCCAAGAATGATTTCACCGCGCTTTTTGAGCCGGCGGGCTTTGATTTCGTTTTCAGCCTGCTGAACAGGGCCGGATATCCGATGAGCGAAATGCTCGGCCCGCTCATGGCCAAGCGTATCGGTCTACCGTGTCTTGGTGCCTCGCCAATCCTGCGCGGGCTTGGCGATGACAAACATTTGATGAAAACGGTGGCGGTTGCGCGCGGCGTGCCGGTTGCCCCATGGATTGTGGCCCGGGTTGGCGGGATGGAGCCCAGAGAGCCAGATTTTGCCTATGAACGGCTGGTGGTAAAACCCAACGCCTCCTCAGCCAGTTGGGGCATCACCATGCCATCCACTTGGACGCAGGCGCGCGAGGATATCGCAAAGCTGCACGCGCAAGGCCAAGACGTCATCGTCGAACGGTATGAAGGCAGCTATGACGTGGTGGTTCCCGTGCTCGGCGGAGATGACCCAATCCTCCTGTCCTCAATGCGGTTTGAAATGCCCGACGATGAAGGCAATTTCCGTTCTTACGAGGAAAAACGCGGCCTCGGCGACGAGGTGAAAGAAAAGCTGGTCACGATGAGCAAACCCGTCATGACCCGCAAGATCCGCGAACAGGTGCGCGCTATGCTGCCTGAATTGTGGCCATTTGATTATGGCCGGTTCGAATTCCGCTACACCCCGCAAACCGGCGAAGTTTTGTTCATGGAAGTCAACCTGTCCTGCAATTTGTGGTCGAAGAAAACCGTCGCAGGGGCCGCCGCGATCGCCGGATTGTCGCATGAAGACGTCATAGAACACATCACCGCCGTCAGCATGGACAGACAGGGCGTCATAAAGGCGGATCGCATCAAGATGGATCTACAGACCGGTCCGGAGGAAGCTGGTGGACGCAAGATTGCGATATGATCCGCGCTGAAGCGCTCATATTGCGGCGCCAGCCCTGCCTCACTGTGGCAAGGGTCAGGTCACAGAAATGCCATGGCAGCACATGGCAAAAAGCATGGATTTTTGGGATCAGGTTCGCGCAGCCTTCCATATCGCTGAGTAGGGAACGATTTGGATGTGATGGCGTTATTTCCCTTCACTGAAATGTCACCAACCCATCTGGATTCCCTGCGATGTAATCCGTACTGGCAAAATGCTTGTTGATCGCCAATCTGTCACACGAGGTCTCGTTACCTATGCTCGCACCTCTTACGATCCCGCAATCAGCAAAGGATCGTCTCAATATCCTGTTCATCGCAAAAAACGCGTTGTGGGACGGTGGTCTGCATCCAACCGATGGCAACCATGCGCATTATCATCAGGAAATGCGCAGCGTGCTCGAAGGTCTAGGACTTAATCTAACGCTCAGCGAAACCCACGAAATCCTGTTCAATCCGCCTGAGGAAAT
>JABSPI010000109.1 GCA_013214365.1 Erythrobacter sp. | reverse complement strand
GGCAGACCTCCTTGGGGCATGTAAACTTCCCTCGGCCCCGGAACAGCAGAATCCGGGTGCGGGCCAGCTCGCGTTTATCTGCCGCTTGTCCAAAAGTCGCCGAAATCGGCTTAAACTGTGAGTGCAAAAAGAAGCGGCACCACCGCAAGCTGCCCAGCGGAAAAGAATGGCACATTGCGGAACTGGCGCTTCGAGGTGCAATTGCGTAAGCGGCACTGGGCATAGCGCGATCCGTGATGATCGCTATGGGCATCAATCGCATTTCTGCCGAGTGGTGCCCACAAGGGTGCCTACAAATTACGGCGTTTCCTTGGCTGTCTAAAACGTGACATGAGCCACCCTGATGGCGGGCACCTTTCCTGCGCTGTCCATACGAGCCAGATGAGACAGATGAGACAGATTGAAACAGGGATATGGCGGAGAGTGAGGGATTCGAACCCTCGGAACCCCTAAAGGCTCAACAGTTTTCGAGACTGCCCCGTTCGACCACTCCGGCAACTCTCCGAATATCTCAAACGCACTGCCGATCCGCGAAATGTGGGCCGGCGGGCCGTTGGGAGCGCGCCGGTTAGCGCAGGCTTGCACGCTTGCCAAGCCCTCTTGCGCGCCAAATGGCATCAAAATTCGGGCATATCTCGGCTCAAACACGCCAAACGGCTTGTTTTGCAGCGCAACATCTCCATATTCTGCGAGCTATGGAACGCGCGCACTTCTTTTCGAGCCAGGCAGGCCGCACCATCAATGCCCCTCGCCAAACCCGCAGCCGTTTTGGAATCGGCGAAGTGGTCCGCCACCGCCTGTTTGATTTCCGCGGGGTGGTTTTCGATGTCGATCCGGTCTTCGCCAATAGCGAGGAATGGTATGAATCGATCCCCGAAGACATCCGCCCGCCGCGCGATCAACCGTTTTACCACCTGCTCGCCGAAAACGAAGAGTCCAGCTATGTGGCCTATGTCAGCCAGGGCAATCTGATTTCCGATGCAAGCGGGGGNCCGGTGGACCATCCCACTGTCCCTGAATTGTTCGAACAATTCAAAGACGGGCGCTATCGCATGCGCCGCTCGCTCACCCATTAATCCCGATCACGCGCCGGTTAACTGGGGCCGTTTAATTGGGGCGCTTAATTGGAGGCGCCTATTTGGCGCCGCGCGATTGCGGCTGCTCTGCGCCTATTGTCGCACCTAGCTTTTGAGCTTCCAGCCCGAGCGCAGCACCGCATAAACCGCCAGTGCAATCGCGATATTGAGCGCCGCAATGCCGATCGCGGCGGCCATGATCGCGCCGCTATCGCCGATATCGCTTTGCCCCAAAAAGCCATAGCGGAAGCCGGAAATCACATAGAAGAACGGGTTCAGGCGGCTGACCATCTGAAATGCGGGCGCCAGATTGTCGATCACATAAAACGTCCCCGACAACAGCGAGAGCGGCGCAATCACGAAATTGGTGATCGCGGCATTGTGGTCGAATTTCTCGGCCCAGATCGACGTCGCCAAGCCCAATAGAGCAAGCAGGATGCTGCCCATCAGGCCAAACCACACAACCGCCCAGACATGCGCAATGCCCAGCGACACGCCCGGCCACAACGCCATCGCGAGCGCCACCGTGCACCCCACCGCCAGCGCCCGGGTCACCGCCGCAGCGACAATCCCCGCCATCAATTCACCCGGTGATAAAGGCGGCATCAGAAGGTCGATAATCGTCCCCTGGATCTTGCCCGAGAGCAGCGAGAAGGACGAATTGGCAAAGGCGTTTTGCATCATCCCCATCACAATCAGGCCCGGCGCCACAAAACTGGCAAACTCCACCCCCAAAACCTCGCGCCCGCCCCGCCCCAGCGCGACAGTGAAGATCACCAGAAACAGCAAAGTGGTCACCGCCGGGGCCCAAATGGTCTGCGTCTGGACCTTGAGAAAGCGGCGCACCTCCTTCATATAGAGCGCGAACAGCCCGACACGATTGATTCCGTGGATCACCGGCTCGCCCCGTGGGGGGAACGAGGCGGTGTTGCCGGTTGCATTCTTGTGCGGAGTGGGCTTAGCTGATTTGGAATGTGCCATTGCCTGAAGCGAGTAGGGCCTCTGGCACAAAGTGACAAGCTACCTATCTAACCAAGCGATGGGTGATGTGCGGCCGCGAGGCCTGATGAGGAACGGATAGAATATGAGTTGGACTGACGATCGCATCGCGACGCTCAAGAAACTGTGGGAAGGCGGATCAACTGCGAGCCAGATCGCCGAACAGCTTGGCGGGGTGAGCCGCAATGCTGTGATCGGCAAGGCGCACCGTCTGGGGCTGAAATCGCGCCCCTCTCCGGTTAAGACAAGCGACAAGAAAAAGGCCGCTAAGAAACCAGCCAGCAAAGCCGCAGCGCCGGCCAAAAAGGCAGCGCCGAGCAAGCCGGCCGCCAAGCCCGCGGCAAAGCCCGCGCCCAAGGCAGCCGAACCGGCAGCGCCGGCCGCCACGGCCAAAGCGGCCAGCACCCCTGCAAAAGACCCCAATTCGCAGCCCATGCCCAACCCCACGCCCGATCTGCCCAAGATCGTGTCAGTGGGCCCCGGCGGCTTCCTGCGTCAGGGTCCGGGCGATCAACAGGCCCCCATTCCGCCCGCCCCCCCGCGGCGTCTGGTCCCGGCCAAGCCCAGCCCCGAAATCGCTGACAAGACCAGCCTGCTCGATCTCTCGGACAAGGTGTGTCGCTGGCCGATCGGCCATCCTGGCGAACCCGATTTCCATTTCTGCGGCAAGCCGGTGAACCCGGGCTTTCCGTATTGCGTTGAACATTGCGGGCGCGCCTATCAGGCACAATTGCCGCGCGGTGCGCGCCGTCCCCCGCCCCCGCTCCCGTTTGGCGGTCCGCGGGTTCGCTAACCGATGATTTTCCATGCGNGCCCGGCTGCTGCGAGGCGGCCGGGCTCGTCGTTTCTGCAGGAGAGACCCGATGCCGCTTACCCTCNACGAGGCCTTTGTTCCCGGTGNAATGCAAATCCTTAGCGGGATGCACACCGTGATCGACAATGCCGAGGCGCATTGCACCGCACATGGCATGGATCCGGGCGAGCTGTATGAGGCGAAGCTGGCGGAGACGATGTGGCCCCTGCCCTATCATGTGCGGGCGTGCTGGGTGCATTCGGCCTATGCGATCGAGCTGTATAAAACCGGCGAGTTTTCGCCCGATTTCACCCAATTGCCCGGCGATTGGAACGCGATGCGCACCATGATTGATGATGCGCTGGCGCAATTGGCACAGGTCGACCCGGCCGCGCTCGATGCGATGGCGGGCGATGTGATCGGTTTTGTGCTGGGCGGCAAACGTCTGCTCGAAATGCCGGCCCAAAAGTTCTTGTTGAATTTCAACCAGCCCAACTTCTATTTTCACGCGACCACATTTTATGACATTTTGCGCATGAAGGGCGTGGCCCTGTCCAAGCGCGACTTTACCGGCGCCAATGCGCGCCCAATGGGAATTTGATTATGCTGCGTACAAAAACACTTCTGACCAGTGCGGCGAGCGCCGCCATCCTCGGCTTTGCCACTGTGCCCAGCGTCGCCATGGCCGAATTGCCCGCACCAGTGCGCGCGATGATCGATGCCGCAATCGAGGCCGGTGACGAGGACACAGTGCGCGCCGTGATCGAATTGGCGCGCACCACCAATCCCGATGACGGCGCACAAATCGATGCAATCCTGGCCGATTACGAAGTCACTCTGGCCGAGGCCGAGGCGGCTGCAGCGGCGGCTGAAGAGGCTGAAATCCGCAATGCCGGCCTGTTCGACAATTGGACCGGCAAAGGCGAATTTGGTGCGTTCAATTCCTCTGGCAATAGCGACAATGTCGGGGTGACAGGGGCGCTGTCGCTGACCCGCGAGGGGATCAATTGGCGCCACAATTTGCGCGGCCGGGTCGATTATCAGGAAACCGACGGGGTCGTGACGAGCGAGCAATATCTGGCCGCTTACGAACCCAATCTGATCTTGTCGGACCGGCTGTTTGCCTTTGCTCTGGCGCAATATGAGCGCGACCGGTTCCAAGGGTTCTCGGCGCGCTATTCGCTCTCGGGTGGTTTGGGTTACGAGATTATCGACACCGAAACGATGACATTGTCCGCGCAAGCAGGCCCCGCATGGCGGCGCACCGAATTTGTTGGCGGCGGCAGTTCGAGCGATCTGGCCGGCAATGCCAGCTTTGATTTCGACTGGGATATTTCGGACAACATCACCTTCACCCAAGACGGCAGCGCCTTCATCCAATCCGGCAGCAGCACCTTTGTCTCTGACACCGGGCTTCAGGCCGCGATTGCCGATGATTTGTCGGTGCGGCTGTCCTTCACGCTCGAACATGACACCGAGCCACCCGCCGGTTCGGTCAAGACCGACACGTTGAGCCGGGTGACCATCATCTACGATTTCTGATCGCGGCGAACTGCGCGAAGATATCGAGGCCCTGCCCCCCACCCACCCTTGCGGGAAGGTGCGAGGGGCGGGGCTTTTTCATTTTGTGCCAGCGCACCGGGCGCAGCAGCCAAAAGCCAAATTGTACGAATAGGCTTGGCACGAATAGGCGTGGGGCGAGTAGGCTTGGGGCGAGTAGGCTTGGTGCGGGCCGCTATAACGTGCTCGAACCAGCCCCCAAAAAACATTCTAACCGCCCAACTGGAACGCCCCTTCAGGGTAGAACAACGCATGGCCTTCATCGACGCAAAGCATGATATCGAACCTACTCAAAATTGACGCCCCAACGACAAAAGGCGCGTCAACGTTTTGGTCATTTAGCAAATGAGAGTACTTCTGTTCGAACGAACAATCGCCGATGCGTATCGTAGCTCGTCGAGTGGTATAGCGTGATATGCCCCAATGACCGACCGTGTTGAATCGCAGATCAAGTTTCGGTGGACGACCTTGAGCCGACCGTTCCAGATGAGAGGTTCCGGCCAACAATTCCGCACGCCCTGTGTCAAAGAAGGCTTTGCGGTCTTCACCGTCAATATTCAAAACCAAGAAGACGCTCTTCAGCCCAGAACTCCGCGATTCATTTCGATAAGAAGCTAGAAGCGGGACGGTAGCAAGAGCTGGACGATCCGCCGGTGCGCGGCCAAAAAACAGACCGTTGCGACTGAGTGAAACCCAGTCTTCATCAAAAATCACATTGTTGCCGATGATCGGGAAGCGAGCTTTGGAAACCAGGAATTCACGATTCTCGAACACGCGCCCTCGAACAACAGCCTCGTTCGCGGTAACGACCGGCCACCTTTTTTTTCTAAATTCTGTGAGAACGTCCTGATATCTTGTGATTGTCTCTCCAATCATCCATTTGCGAGGAGCCAAGCTAGTTGATGCGCCAGTGTCAACAAGCGCAAGTGCGGAATTCGAACCGATTTTGAGATCGACCCAAAGGCGGTTTTTCTTGAAGGTTCCATATCCCGTCATAGCATTGACTCAGTCTCTGATCGCCCTAGCCCAAATTCTGCGAGATGGCCTTCATGTCCGGAAGACCATCTCGCGTAGGTATTGAATTACTGTGTAAAGCTAGCAATCCAATCAGCAAGAGCACATGAGGACAGTGCCAGAAATGTCAGAAAATTTGCTGTGCAGGTCGGCCGCCTCTGATAGCGCATCCTTGGCCGAGCTCGGCACGAACACTAATTCACCGACTTTGCCGGAGCCTGCCCCGGCACGCGCCCGCCGCGCCGATCAGCGGGTTTTGCGGGCGAACCAGATGATGTGGTGTGCGCCTTTATTGTTGGGGCGCGAGCGCACGCGCCGCTCCTCCACCTCGAGCCCTGCATCCTTGAGCCGGCGGCGGAAGGCGGGATCGGGCGCGGCCGACCACACCGAGACAATCCCCCCCACTTTGAGCGCATCGCGCGCTTTGCCAAGCCCGGTGCGCGAATAGAGCCGGTTATTGTCCTCGCGCACGAGGCCATCGGGGCCGTTATCGACATCGAGCAGGATCGCGTCATATTTCTCGCACGTGCCGTCAATCGCATCATCGATCAACGCGGCCACATCGCAGATTTTGAGGTCGAGCCGGGGGTCAGACATCGCCTCTCCGGTGAGCTCGGCCATCGGCCCTTGCGCCCATTCCACGATCTTTTCGGATATTTCCGCAACCACCACCTGCGCATTGTCGGGCACCCGCGCCAGAGCCGCGCGCAAGGTAAAGCCCATGCCATAGCCCCCGATCAGAATGCGCGGGCTCTCGCTGTGCAAACGGTCAATCGTGAGGTCGGCAAGCTGTTCCTCGGAGAAACGCATGCGCGTGCTCATCAATTCATTGCGGCCCAGCACGATCATGAAATCGCGCCCATGGGCATAGAGTTCGAGCCGTTCGCCATCCTCGATTTGGGCGGTGTCGATCAATTCACGTTGGAGCATTGCGTCTCTCTCTAACAAGAAAGGGCCACCCAATCAGGCGGCCCTTTCCTTTGTTTACATCGCTGAGCGGACTTAGTCCTTCAGGAAGTCGGGCATGGCTGCGGGGCCATCGCCGCCCCCATCGCCGCCTTTGCCTCCGCCATCACGGCGCGGACCACGGCCCCGGCCACCGCCGCGACGATCGCCGCCACGGCCACGGCCACCACGATCACCGCGCGGTTCACGCGGCGGACGGGTGTCTTCCAGCTCTTCGCCGGTTTCCTGATCGACAACGCGCATCGACAAACGGACCTTGCCGCGATTGTCGATCTCGAGGACCTTGACTTTCACTTCCTGGCCTTCGGAGACGACGTCGGTCGGCTTTTCAACCCGCTCGTTCTTCATTTCGGAGACGTGGACCAGACCGTCCTTGCCGCCCATGAAGTTCACGAACGCACCGAAATCGACGATGTTGACGACTTTACCGGTGTAGATCTTGCCGACTTCGGCTTCTTCCACGATGCCTTCGATCCACTTCTTCGCGGCTTCGATTTCATCGAGGTTGGAAGACGAGATCTTGATCGTGCCTTCATCGTCAATGTCGACCTTGGCGCCGGTTTCGGCCACGATCTCGCGGATCACCTTGCCGCCTGTGCCGATCACGTCGCGGATCTTCGATTTGTCGATCTGCATGGTTTCGATGCGCGGTGCGTGCTTGCTGACCTCGGTGCGGGCACCGGTGAGAGCTTTCGCCATTTCGCCAAGGATGTGCGCGCGGCCAGCTTTCGCCTGTTCGAGCGCCTTTTCCATGATTTCCTTGGTGATACCGGCCACCTTGATGTCCATTTGCAGGCTGGTGATGCCTTCTTCGGAACCGGCGACTTTAAAGTCCATATCGCCCAGGTGATCTTCATCACCCAGAATGTCGGACAGAACCGCAAAGTCATCGCCTTCCAGGATCAGACCCATCGCAATACCCGAAACCGGACGCTTCAGCGGAACGCCCGCATCCATCATCGACAAAGCCCCGCCGCACACGGTCGCCATCGAAGACGAGCCATTGGACTCGGTGATGTCGGACAGAACACGGATCGTGTAGGGGAAGTCTTCAACCGAGGGCATAACCGGGTGCAAAGCGCGATAAGCGAGCTTGCCGTGGCCGATTTCGCGGCGACCGGTGAAACCAAAACGGCCCACTTCGCCGACCGAATAGGGCGGGAAGTTATAGTGCAGCATGAAGTTGTTATACGACAGACCTTCGAGGCCATCGATCATCTGCTCGGCGTCTTTGGTGCCCAAAGTGGTGGTGCAGATCGCCTGCGTTTCACCGCGGGTGAACAGAGCCGAACCGTGGGTGCGCGGCAGCAAACCGACCATGGCTTCGATCGGGCGAACCTGGTCGAGCTTGCGCCCGTCGATCCGGGTGCCGTCCTTGATGATCGCGCCGCGAACGATTTCGCTCTCGAGCTTCTTGACCGCTTTGCTGGCGACCAATTGGGTCTGCGCTTCTTCTTCGGCGAAGGCTTCCTTGGCCTTGGCGCGCGCTTCGTTGAGCGCATCGGAACGGGCCGATTTGTCGGTCAGCTTGTAAGCGGC
>JABSPI010000108.1 GCA_013214365.1 Erythrobacter sp. | reverse complement strand
CGTCCGCAGACAGGGTTTTGCTGGCCTGCCCGGGTGCTCCGGGTTGCACGATGGGAGCCGATTGCGCCATCGCCATGCTGGATCCACCCAGCATCATGGCAACCATCAGCGAACGCGAAGAAAATGCGCGGAGTTTTGTTGTCGTAGTCATGATAGTCCCTGTTGAATTTTATTGCGATCATCACTGACGCTCTGGCCCTGCTAGTCAAGCTTGGCGTTGACCGCAATGCGACTTGATCGACAAAGTTACGATCGGAACCTTCGAGCGGTTGGGATGTTCCGGTTTTAAGCAGAAAAGGCGCTCAGGGGAATCGGTCGCGCAAGTCGCACATCTCACCGCAGACGGTGAATCAAGCGCTTGCCGCGGCGAATCCAGCACAATTAGAGTGCGCATTAATTTGCTGCTAACCGTGATCGGAGTAAGTCTTTTACATGGCCAACCGACAAAGCCTCCCGCTTTTCTCGCGCCGCTTAAAGCGCGCAACCGCCCCTTTGGCGGCTTTAATTGCGGCCCTTTCGACACCTGTTGCAGCACAAACCACCGAATTGCAGGCCAGCTTTGACGATGCGTTTGGCACCGAAATGCGCGCGCCCGACACGTTCGAGGCAATTTACGCCAATGGCTTTGAACAGCGTATTGCCGAATTGGCCAATGGCGAGCGTGGACGGATCGGCGTTGCTGCGCTGGATCTTTCCACTGGCGAACAGGTCACGGTGCTCGGCGATCAATTGTTCCCCATGGCATCCACCAGCAAGATCGCTGTTGCAGCGGCCTATCTCGAAATGGTCGAGCAGGGGCGGTATTCGCTCACCTCGGAATTTCCGCTTCTGATACCGATTCGTTCGCGCAAATTTTCGTCCCCCGCAGCCCCGGTGCGCGAAGGCAATGTTATGCCTGCGATTGATCTGATTGAGATCATGATCACTCGCTCGAGCAATCCGGCAACCGACGCTCTCCTCGCCGCGGTGGGCGGCCCCGAGGCGGTCAATGATTGGATGAAACGACAAGGCATTGGCGATTTCTCGATCGATCGCGATATTGCCACCCTCGTGCGAGATGACGGGGAGTATGATCCGGCAACGTGGATTGATCCGCGCGATTCGGCCACCCCGCAAGCCATGGTGCGCCTGCTCGAGGGGCTTTATCGCGGTGATTTCCTTTCCGACGAAAGCCGCCAGGTTCTGCTGGGTGCGATGAGCCGCACTGTCACAGGGCGGCGGCGGATACCGGCCTTCATGCCCGACGATGCCATTGTCAGCCACAAGACCGGCTCACTCAACAACACATCGAGCGATATCGGGATTATCGAGGCCCCGGACGGACGCGCCATTGCGGTGGCCATCTATGTCACTGGACAAGGCACACGGCGCAATCGCGAAGCACGAATCGCAGCCATCGCTCGCGCTTTATATGATGGTTTCGGAGCCAGCGCACGGCAGAACCGCAATTGGACCAGCGCCGCACAACCAGGCGGCTGAGCTCTACGCTTTTCACCCTCAGAAACAGAAAAAGGCGGCGCCCGTAACCGAGCGCCGCCCTTTTTATGGTTCACCCCACAGGGTGAGGCAGACCGAATTACTCGGAGTCGCCGCCCATCATGTCTTCTGCAGCAGCAGCAGCGCCTTCAGCAGCTTCGACTACTTCGTCAGCAGCAGCTTCAGCAGCATCTGCAACGCCGTCAGCAGCTTCTTCAGCAGCTTCAGCGGTTGCATCAGCAGCGTCGCCAGCAGCTTCAGCGGTTGCGTCAGCAGCGTCGCCGGCAGCTTCAGCGGTTTCGTTGACGGCGGTGTCAGCAGCGTCAGCCATTGCGTCGGCGGTGTCAGCAGCCGTGTCAGCGGCGTCGCCGCAAGCAGCGAGGCCCAGAGCCGAAGTTGCAACGGCGGCGGCAAGAACGATCTTACGCATAAATTTAAATCCTTGTTCAGCGGATGGAACGGGTCGTGCCGCTCAAAAAGTGGCAGACATGAAAAGCCGAAAGTGACCCCCGACTCGCCTGAGGAATAATGGCGGAAATGTGGCGTGACAAGCCAAATGTGGCAAATTTTGCATCTGCAGCGCTATGTTCGCCTTAATTCAAACCTGCGTTCAGGGACTTTTGTGCAGGGAGCCATGCAGCCAGACCGAGATGGTCGAATCCGGTGCATGGAACCCGCACCATGGCTTACACAAGGGGCCCAGCGGTGCTAGCAAACCGTCATGTCTTCGCAGCAACAACANCTCTATCTCGTCGATGGTTCGTCGTATATTTTCCGGGCCTATCATCGCCTCCCCCCTCTGACTGATCCTGAAGGGACCCCGGTGGGGGCAGTCTATGGCTACACCACGATGTTGTGGAAGCTGGCTGACGATCTCAATGCAGCCGAGGGGCCAACCCATCTGGCAGTGATCCTAGACAAGGATTCAAAGAGTTTTCGCAACGATATCTACCCCGAATACAAAGCCAACCGGCCTGAACCGCCCGAAGATTTGCGGCCACAATTCCCGCTTATCCGCGATGCAACCCGCGCCTTCAGTCTCCCCTGCATCGAGGAACAGGGGCTCGAGGCTGACGATTTGATTGCATCTTATGCACGCGCCGCACAGCGGCAAGGTTGGAACGTCACGATCGTGTCTTCAGACAAAGACCTGATGCAATTGGTCGGCGAAGAGAACGGCGGCCGGATCGATATGCTCGATACGATGAAGAACCAGCGTATCTACATCCCCGAGGTTGAGGACAAGTTCGGCGTGACCCCTGATCTGGTTGGCGACGTGCTCGCTTTGATGGGGGACAGCGTAGACAATATTCCCGGAATTTACGGGGTTGGTCCCAAAACCGCATCCAAGCTGATTAGCGAAAATGGCTCGCTCACAGCGGCGCTCGACCAAGCGCCCGATATGAAAAAATCAAAGCTCAAAGAACGCCTAATTGAAGGGCGCGAAGATGCGGAAATGTCGCGTGTTCTGGTGACGCTTAAGGAGGATTGCGACCTTCCCGTGGCGCTTGCTGACATGCAGATTGAAGGCATTCCGGAGGCGCCGCTGGCGGCCTTTTTGGAGAAGCATGGCTTCACGTCCTTACGCAAACGGCTGGGCGCTGGCACGGGCAGTCCGGAGCGGGCAACGGACCTTGACCCTGCCAAAGCCGATAGGGCGGGCGCCGAAGGATCGGCCGAGGGCCACCGCCAGCCTCTGCCCGAAATGCCCACACTCGACCGCAGCGCCTATGAAGTGGTCCAGACGATGGATCGGTTGGAGGCATGGGTTGCCCGGGCGCTCGCGGCACGCTTGGTGGCGGTGGACACCGAAACCTCTTCGCTCGATGCAATGCAAGCGCAGCTCGTCGGGATCAGCTTGGCGCTTGGCCCTAATGATGCTTGTTATATTCCGCTGGCCCATGGGGGCACCGATCTGCTGGCAGAAACGCCCGAGCAAATTGCGACTGAAAAGGCCCTAGCGGTACTCAAACCCATGCTAGAGGACGACAGCGTCCTCAAAATCTTCCAGAACGGCAAATATGATCTCAATGTTTTGGCCCGGGCCAAAATCGCGGTCGCACCGATCGAAGACACGATGGTGATCAGCTTCGATCTGGATGCTGGACGCGGCGACACGGTGGGCGGCGGTCATGGCATGGATGATCTATCCCAACGCCACCTCGGCCACACCCCGCTCTCCTTTAAAGAGGTGTGCGGAACCGGGAAAAAGGCGATCCCCTTTGGCGAAGTGCCATTGGACCGGGCGACCGAATATGCTGCCGAAGATGCCGATGTCACATGGCGGCTTTATCGCCATCTCAAACCCCGCCTGGCGCAGGAAGGGGGCACGGGGATCTATGAGCGGGTCGATCGCCCGCTGATCCCGGTGGTGGCGCAAATGGAGCGTGAGGGGATCAAGGTGGACCGCGCCCAGCTTGCCCGCCTGTCAGAAGAATTCGCGGCCAAGACCAGCGAGCTCGAAGGCGAGATCCACACGATTGCCGGGCAGGAATTCAGCGTCGGCAGCCCCAAGCAATTGGGCGAGATCCTGTTCGACAAAATGGGCTTCAAAGGCGGCAAAAAAGGCAAAAGCGGGGCCTATTCGACCGATCAAGCCACGCTCGAAAAATTGAGCGCAGATCCCGATGCTGCGGCGATCACCAAAAGCGTGCTGGAATGGCGCCACCTGTCAAAGCTCAAATCAACCTACACCGATGCGCTGCAGGCGCAGATCAATCCCAATACCGGGCGGGTGCACACCAGTTACAGCCTGGTCGGGGCGCAGACCGGGCGATTGTCATCGACCGATCCCAATTTGCAAAACATCCCGATCCGCACCGAGATTGGGCGCACCATCCGCCAGGCCTTTGTGCCTGAAAGCGGCAACGTCCTGCTTGCCGCTGACTATTCGCAAATCGAATTGCGGTTGGCCGCGCATATGGCCGGGGTCGACAGTTTAAAAGAGGCCTTCGCCAATGGCGAGGATATCCATGCGCGCACCGCGACCGAAATGTTTGGTGAGGTCACCCGCGACACCCGCGCGCGCGCCAAAACGATCAATTTCGCGATCCTTTATGGCATTTCGCGCTGGGGTCTTGCTGGCCGGCTCGAGGTTGAGCCGGACGAGGCGCAGGATATGATCGACACCTATTTCAAACGCTTCCCCGGAATCCAGCGCTACATTATGGAGACGCTCGAAACCGTGCGCGAGCAGGGCTATTCGCAGACGCTGTTCGGGCGCAAAACATGGTTCCCGCGCATCAAATCAAAAAATCAGGCCGAGCGGCAAGGCTCCGAGCGCGCCGCGATCAACGCCCCGATCCAAGGGACCAGCGCCGACATCATCAAACGCGCCATGGTGCGCATGCTGCCCGCGCTGCGCGATGCCGGGCTCGATCAGGTTCGCATGCTGTTGCAGGTGCATGATGAATTGGTGTTTGAACTGCCCGAAGGCGATGTGGCCGCCGCCTCGCCGATTATCGAACGCGTGATGGCCGAGGCCGCTTTGCCCGCGGTCACGCTCGACGTGCCGCTGGCAATCGATATCGGCACCGGCGCATCGTGGGATGCGGCGCACTGATCGAAGCTGCGTTCAACGCGCCGTGATCGCCGCACCATCCGCCAGCGGGCGCATCAATCACTCCTCGGTGTCGGTGTGCTTGTCGCTGCGCGTGGGCTCGAGCGTGTCGGGCGCAAAAAAGCCGATCGGATTGGCTTCCACGGCGCGCTTTTTGAGCTCGCCGCGCATGGCGCGATACTCGGCTTCCATCCGAGCGGTCACGGTGGCGCGGCTGTCCTCGAGCGCGGCTTCAAAATCGACCATGGCCACCTGAGCAACCTCACCGCCCAGCCGCCGCAAAGCGGTCAACCCGGCGCGGCGCACGACATCTTCCAAATCCGCTCCGGTGAACCGGTCAGTGCGTGCCGCCACCGCGCCCAGATCGACATCATCCGCAAGCGGCATTTGCTTGGTGTGGATGCCCAGAATATGCTCGCGCCCCGGCGCATCGGGAGTGCCGACATACACTAATTCATCAAACCGCCCCGGCCGCAACAGCGCCGGATCGACCAAAGTGGGCCGGTTGGTGGCCCCGATCACGATCACCGATTGCAATTCTTCAAGCCCGTCCATTTCAGCTAGGATCGTGTTGACCACCCGGCCGGTCACCTGCGGCTCGCCCTGCCCCGATCCGCGCGCGGGCACGAGGCTGTCGATCTCGTCGATAAACACAACGCACGGGGCCACCGCGCGCGCACGGGCGAACAATTTGGCAATCTGCTGCTCGCTCTCTCCATACCATTTCGACAACAAGTCAGAACTTTTGAGCGAAATGAAATTGGCCTCGGCCTCTTTCGCAACCGCCTTGGCGAGCAAGGTCTTGCCTGTGCCCGGAGGGCCATAAAGCAAGAACCCCTTGGCCGGGCGGATCCCCAAACGGTGGAACGCATCGGCGTTTTTGAGCGGCAATTCGATCCCCTCTTTGAGCTTGTCGATCGCCTCGCCAACCCCGCCAATATCATCCCACCCGACATTGGGCATCTGGACCATCACCTCGCGCATGGCGGAGGGCTGGATGCGTTTGAGCGCGCTGAAGAAA
>JABSPI010000107.1 GCA_013214365.1 Erythrobacter sp. | reverse complement strand
GTGGTGACAAACAGGTCAATCGGGTGATCGGGGGGCAATAGCGGCGCGCCGGCCGACCCATCTGTTTCGCCCGAGCCCGCTGGTGCGCCAGCCGCCATCGCGCCGAGCGCCTCGAACAGCATGCCCGAAAACCGCTCGCCCGAAAAAGGCGGGCTGAACCACCGGCCGCGGACCAATTTGGTGACTTTGCGCCGGACCTCGTCGCGGGTTTCGGGCGAGACGCTTTTGCTGACCGCATTGCCGGGGCGGCTGAGCAGCCAATTGGCGATCGGCTGCGCCCAGATTTTGGCATAGCGCCACATCGGCGCAGCCTTGGGATCGGTCAACTCGTTCACATCGGCATTTTTGAGCCACAAATCGGTGAGCGGTTCGAGCGAATGGCCCGAATGGATCGCCTGCGCCAAAAACACCGCATTGATCCCGCCCGCGCTTGCCCCGGCCAGAATATCGGGCATCACCCGCAGGCGCAGACCATGTTCGGTTTCGATATGGTGCAAAAAATCGCGATAGACCCCGGCCACGCCGTCAAACCCATCCGCATGATCTTTTGCATGGAAGGCGCGGCTTGCCCGGGCCAGATGCCAGATCTCTTTCGTGACCCCGTGCATATAGACCGCAAGGCTAACGCCGCCATAGCAGACCAGAGCGAGGCGAAGTTCCTTTTGCCGCATAAAAACCTGATGGCGGGGAAAGCGGCATTTGGCAATTGCGTTCTGCAAATGTTCTGGTTACAGAATTGCCCATGGCAAAAGCAAAACGCAGATATGTATGCGCAAATTGCGGCGCGACCAGCCCGCGCTGGCAGGGGCAATGCGGCGAATGCGGGGAGTGGAACACGCTGACCGAAGACGCGCCGGCGACGGTGTTTTCGCAAAAGCACGACCTGTCGAGCGGGGGGCGCGGGATTGAATTTGTGCCGCTCAACCGGCCGGCCGAATTGCCGGTGCGCAAATCCACCGGATTGGCCGAATTTGACCGCGCTTTGGGCGGGGGGATTGTGCCGGGTTCGGCGGTGTTGATGGGGGGTGATCCGGGCATTGGGAAATCGACCCTGTTGTTGCAAACCGCGGCCACGATTGCGCGCGGGGGCAATGATGTCGTCTATGTCTCGGGCGAGGAGGCGGCGGGCCAGGTGCGATTGCGGGCGCAGCGGCTTGGCGTGGCCGATGCGCCGATCCGGCTCGCATCGGAAACCTCGGTGCGCGATATCCTGACCACTCTGGGGCAGGGGGAGCCGCCGGCATTGCTGGTGATCGATTCGATCCAGACCATGCATTCCGACACAATCGAAGGCGCGCCGGGCACGGTCAGCCAGGTGCGCGGCTGCGCGCTGGAATTGATCCGTTATGCCAAGGCATCGGGCACTGCGCTGGTTTTGGTCGGGCACGTGACCAAGGATGGCAATATTGCCGGCCCACGCGTGCTCGAACATATGGTCGATGTGGTGATGAGCTTTGAGGGTGAGCGCAGCCACCAATACCGGATTTTGCGCGCGCTCAAGAACCGCTTTGGCGCGGTCGATGAAATCGGCGTGTTCTCGATGGCGAGCGAAGGATTGGAAGAGGTCGGCAATCCCTCCATGCTGTTCCTGTCGGGGCGCGATCAACCGCTCGCCGGCAGCGCGGTGTTCCCTGCATTGGAGGGGACGCGGCCGGTTCTGGTCGAGATTCAGGCCCTGATTGTGCGCTTGCAATCGGGCGCGACNCCGCGCCGCGCGGTTGTGGGNTGGGATAATGGNCGTTTGGCGATGTTGCTGGCGGTGCTTGAATCGCGCTGCGGGCTCAATTTCTCCTCGGCTGAGGTCTATTTGAACATTGCGGGCGGCTATCGCTTGTCTGATCCGGGGGCCGATCTGGCGGTGGCGGCGGCGCTGGTCTCGGCATTGGCGGACAAGGCGTTGCCTGACAAAAGCGTGTGGTTTGGCGAGGTCTCTTTGGCGGGCGAGATTCGCCGCGTGGCGCACAGCGATCTGCGCCTGCGCGAGGCGGGCAAGCTGGGCTTTGCGCGCGGTTACGGTCCATCGGATGCAAAGACCGGTTCGTCGAAGGTCAATTATAAAGGCCTGAACCAACTCGCCAATCTTGTTGACCAGGTGGTGGGTAGGTCATAATTCCTGACCCGTTATGGATAATTTCGATTTTTCGTCGCTGACCGGGTTTGATTTCGTCGTCTTGGTGATTGTCGGCGTGGCCGCAATTGGCGGTTTCTTGCGCGGTTTGGTGCAAGAAGTGCTGAGCTTGTCGGCATGGGTTTTGGCCGCCTTTTCGGTGTTTTACCTGCACACGCCTTTGACCGATTTCATCATGCAATATGTGCGCAATGCGAATGGCGCTGCGCTGCTGGCATTCGCGCTGCTTTTGCTCATCCCCTATGCCGCGATGAAACTGATCGCCAGCAATGTGGGGGAGGCATCGCGCGGATCGATCCTTGGCCCGATTGACCGGGTATTGGGGTTTGGCTTTGGCGCTTTGAAGGGGGCGTTGATCGTCGTGTTTGCTTTTTCGGTCCTCGTCCTGGGGTTTGACACGGCGTGGGGCTATAAAGGGCGCCCCGATTGGATCACGCAGGCGCGCAGCTATCCTGTCGCGGATGCATTTTCGCGCGAAATGGTGCTGATGATCGAGGAAAGGCGCGCCCGCTTGATGGGCACAGATGAGGGCGAGGATGATCGCGGCGCTGCTCCCGGTACGGGCGGGTAATCATGGCTCAAAGCGCCGGGCAAAAACGCACGCTTTACACCCCGCAATTGCTGGCCTTGTCCGCGCAGCTGGCTGAGTTTCCCCTGACCGGCGAGTTTTCGCAAAAGGGCGAGGCGCGCTCGCGCACTTGCGGCAGCACAATTGAGCTGGGCGTGGAATGCGGCGCTGATGATACGATCACGCGGATCGGGATGCAGGTCACCGCCTGCGCCATCGGGCAAAGTTCAGCGGCGATCATGGCGCAAGGCGCAATCGGCCGCCCCGCCGGCGACATCGCGGCATGCTTGCAGGGTTTGGAGGCGTGGTTGGCCAAGGAGGGCGATCTGCCCGATTGGCCCGCAATTGACGCTCTCGCCCCGGCGCGCGACCATCCCGGGCGCCATGGCGCATTATTGTTGCCGTGGACGGCGATGCAACGCGCGCTTTCCTCGGCGCCAAGCTGCGGCTAAAGCAGGGGTAACCTGCTCGGGGAGAGCGGGGTAAGACAAGATACGGGGACCCATGTCGAGCACACAAGCAGGAACAGAGGCCGCCGCCCTTGCCGGGCGCGAGCCGACCAAGAAAGAAATCCGCCTCGTGGTTGGCGCATCGAGCGCGGGCACGATTTTCGAATGGTATGATTTCTTCATCTACGGAACGCTGGCCTATATTTTGAAGGATGCGTTTTACGACGTGGATGACCCCACTTTGGGGCTGTTGCTGGTGTGGTCGACCTTTGCGGTCGGGTTTGCCTTCCGCCCGATCGGGGCGATTTTATTCGGGTTTTTGGGCGACAGGTTGGGGCGCAAATACACCTTCCTTGTCACGGTCACCTTGATGGGGATCGCCACCGCCGGGGTCGGGTTTATTCCCACCGTGGACCAGATCGGGGTGGCCGCCCCGATGATTGTCATTTTCCTGCGCGTCTTGCAGGGGCTGGCGCTGGGCGGGGAATATGGCGGCGCGGCGATTTATGTCGCTGAACACGCCCCGCCGGACAAGCGCGGCTTCTACACCAGCTTCATCCAAGCCAGCGTCGTGGGCGGGTTTGTCCTGTCGATCATCGTCGTCTTGTCGAGCAGCGCCTTGATGAGCACCGAAAGCTTCGAGGCGTGGGGCTGGCGCATCCCGTTCCTGTTGTCGATCATCTTGCTGATCATCTCTTTGTGGATGCGCTTGATGCTCTCGGAAAGCCCGGTCTTCCAGGCGATGAAGGAGGCGGGCGAGACCGCCGGCAATCCCTTCACCGAAAGCTTCACCTATCCCGGCAATAAGAAGCGCATTTTCGTCGCTTTGTTCGGGGTCACCGGGGTTTTGACGACGATCTGGTACACCGCCTTTTTCTCCAGCCTCAGCTTCCTGCGCGGGCCGATGAACCTGGATCCGACGCTCGTGAACTGGATCTTGTTGATCGCGGGCGGATTGTCGATGTCGTTCTATATCTTTGTGGGCAAATGGTCCGACCGGATCGGGCGCAAATTGCCGATTATGATTGGCGCGATTGCCAGCCTTTTCCTGTTGTTCCCGGCATTTTGGGGGCTGGGCGCGCTGGCCAATCCGGGGGTCAATGAGGCGGCCGAACGCACCCCCATCACGGTGAGCGGGCCGCAATGCGTGACCGATCCGTTCGCCGAATTGTTCGACCGCGAACAAACCGATTGCGGCAAAGTGCTCGAGACGCTGACCGCGGCGGGGATTCCCTACACGTTGACCGAAGGGGAAAATTTGACTCTGAGCGCGGCAGGCACGCCGATCGCTTTGCAGCAGGAATGGTTCGAAAGCGGCACCGCGCGCAGCGAAGGCATCCGCGCCGCATTGAGCGAATATGGCTTCGATTTTGAAAAACAGACGCCCGCGCTTGGCAATGTGATCGGGATTATTGCAATCCTGCTCGGGCTGGGTGTGTTGTCGGCCTTGACCTATGGCTCGGTCGCGGCGCTGTTGTCGGAAATGTTCCCGCCCAAAATCCGCTATTCCTCAATGTCGATCCCCTATCACATCGGGGCCGGATATCTGGGCGGTTTCCTGCCTTTGATTGCGGGCGTGATCGTGGCCAGCACCGGCAATATCTATGCGGGCTTGTGGTACACATGGATCGTGGTGGCCTTTGGCGTGGTGGTCGCATGGTGGGGCCTGCCCAGCGGGCCGCCCAAGGATTTTGCCGATGACAATGACGCCGCCGCCTGAGCCCACGCTCAGACTGAAGGTTGATCAGGCGGCGCTGGCGGCGAACTGGCGCGCGCTCAATGCGATGTCGGGCGCAAAGGCTGGCTCGGGCAAACCGGCCGCGGGCGCGGCGGTGAAGGCCGATTGTTATGGTCTGGGCGTGGATGCGTGCATCCCCGCTTTGCGCGATGCGGGCTGCACTGATTTTCTGGTCGCCCATTGGAGCGAAATTGCATCCGTCGCGGCCCATGTGCCCGCGCGCAGGCTTGCGGTGTTGCACGGCCCGATGAGCGATGATGATTGCGCCTATGCCCGCGCCACCGGCGCGGTCCCCGTGATCAATTCGATTGCGCAGGCGCGGCGCTGGGCCGGTAATGGGGGCGGTTTGTGCCATGTGATGATCGACACCGGGATCAACCGGCTCGGCATCACCCCTGAGCAGCTCAGCGATCCGGCAATCGCCGCGCTGGAGGTGGATATCTTGATGAGCCACCTTGCCAGCGCGGACGAGGACAGCCCGGCAAATGCGCGCCAGTTGGAGCAATTTGCCGCAT
>JABSPI010000106.1 GCA_013214365.1 Erythrobacter sp. | reverse complement strand
CGGCCGGATGAGCGGGTCACCGATCCTCTTGCCGGCGCGCCATGTGATCAATCTGGGCACGCTGGCGGCGATTTTGGGGCTGATTGCGGTCTATGCCATGAGCGGGGCGGGCGGCCCGGGTGAGGGGATGCTGATCATTTGGATCACGCTGCTCGCTTTTGCCATCGGCTTTCTTCTCATCATCCCCATCGGCGGGGCAGATATGCCGGTCGTGGTCTCGATGCTCAATTCCTATTCGGGTTGGGCCGCGGCGGCGATGGGCTTCACCCTCGGCAACACCGCGATGATCATCACCGGCGCGCTGGTCGGCTCTTCGGGCGCGATCCTATCCTACATCATGTGCCGCGCGATGAACCGCAGCTTCATCTCCGTGATTGCCGGCGGTTTTGGCGCCGATGACAGCGCGGGCGCNGGCGGCGAGNNGCGCGANCANCGCCCCTANAAACAGGGCAGCGCNGACGATGCCGCCTTCATGCTCGAACAGGCCGAGAAAGTTATCATCATCCCCGGCTACGGCATGGCGGTGGCGCAAGCCCAGCACGTCCTGCGCGAAATGGCCGATGCGCTCAAAGAAAAGGGCGTCGAGGTCAAATATGCAATCCACCCCGTGGCGGGGCGGATGCCGGGCCATATGAACGTCCTGCTGGCCGAGGCCAATGTTCCCTATGACGAAGTGTTCGAATTGGAAGACATCAATTCCGAATTCGCGCAAACCGATGTGGCGTTCATTATCGGGGCCAATGATGTGGTCAATCCGGCGGCCAAGACCGACAAATCATCGCCGATCTATGGCATGCCGGTGTTCGATGTGGACAAGGCCAAACAGGTTTTCTTCATCAAGCGTTCGATGGGCGGGGTCGGCTATGCCGGCGTCGACAATGATGTGTTCTACATGAACCAGACGGTCATGCTGCTGTCCGATGCGAAGAAGATGGTCGAGGAAATCGTCAAGGCGCTCGATTGAACCCAGTGGCCGCGCCTGGTTTTCGGGCGCCGGTGATGCGGGTGATGCGGTGATCGGGCGTTCCCGCAATCGGGGGCGTGTTCGACCTCAGAGGGAATGGGCGTGATGCGCAATATTATCATTTTGGTGGCGGTTATCGCGATTGGCGTTGGGGCGGTGTTTGCCTTGCGCCAAGGCGGGTTTTTCGACCGCGTGACCGAGCAGCGGGTCGAACGGGTTTTGACCAGCAATGGGGTGCCCGAAGTGATGGCGCAATGTATGGCGCCGCGTCTGGTGGATCGTTTGTCGCTTGAACAATTGGAAAAACTTGAACGCTTGGCGCCCGAGAGCGACGAGCCGGTCCTGCCGACCTCCACCCGCGAGGCATTGGCGCGTTTGCGCCGGGTCGATGACAGCGAGGCGGTGCGCCAATTGGCAAGCGTGTCGGCCGGTTGCGCGATCGAGGTCGGGATGGACTTTTTCGGTCAATAACCTCCGCCGGGCAAAGATTTGCGCGCCCCGGCCCCGAAGGTAAAAGCTGCCCCCAAGGTAAAAGCGGCCCTTAGGGTAAAAGCGGTATTGCCAGCGGCCCTGATCATGCGGCACATTTGCGCTTGAGACAGAGGGAGTTTTGCGCCGTGTTCCAGCCATCCAGATTTGCCGCCATCCTGCTCGCCGGAGCAGCGCTCGTCGCCGGAGCACCGCTCAGCGCCCAGCGCCATGACGCACACACCGCCGCATCGGATTTCTCCCCCCAAGCGGTCGGCGCCCAGTTCATGGTGATGGAGGTCGAGGCGACCGATGAGGCCAAGGCGCATTTCCTGCGCGGCCTCGCTTTGTTGCACAATTTTGAATACGCTTTTGCGGCCAAGGAATTCCGGCTCGCGCAAGCGGCCGATCCTGACTTCGCCATGGCCTATTGGGGGGAGGCGATGACCCACAATCACCCGCTCTGGGCGCAGCAGGATCGCGACGCGGCTTTGGCGATACTCGCGCGGTTGGGCGCTGATCCCGCCGCACGCGCGGCCAAAGCGCGCAGCGAGAAAGAAGGCTTGTGGCTGGGCGCGGTTGAAACGCTGTTTGGAACAAGCGGGGAGCCTGCCTCGAAGGTGGAGCGCGATCTGGCCTATCTCGGCGCGCTTGAGGCCATGCTCGCAGCCTATCCCGATGATATCGACATGCGCGCCTTTACCGGATTGGCAATCTTGGGATCATCGCATGGCGGGCGGCAAATCCCGATCTATATGGAGGCCGCGGGCGTGCTGGAGCCCGGTTTCATGACCCATGAGTTTCATCCAGGCATTTTGCACTATCTGATCCATTCCTATGATGATCCGGTCCACGCGCCTTTGGGTGAACGCATGGCCGAACGCTATGCGGTGATTGCGCCCGATGCGGGCCATGCCCAACACATGGTCAGCCACATCTATCTCGCGCTGGCGGATTGGCCCGCGACCGAGCTGGCGAATGTTAACGCCGCTAATGTCGTCGACCGCCAGCGCGCAGCCCAAGGGCGCGGGCCCACGTCTTGCGGGCATTACAATGAGTGGCTCGCTTATGCCTTGCTGCAACAGGGTAAGGATGCGCGCGATCTGGTCAGCCAATGCGCGGCGCAGGTGAGCGAGGCGGCCAGCCGGGCGAGCGCGCAAATCGCGGGCGATGGCGGCGATATGAGCAATGCGGGCAACAGCGATGATGCGGGCCGCGTGGCCAATGCGTGGAGCGCGGCGCGCATGGCGATGTTTCTGGGAGTGGAGACGGGCGAATGGCTCGATCCGGTGGGTTTGCCGCCGGTTGCGGCCAACCGTTCGGCCCGCTTCGTTGAGGCCCATGCCGCTTTCATGCAAGCGATCGCAGCCGACCCTGATGCGGCGCGCCGTGCGCTGGCGCGGATGGAGGAGATACAGGGCGAAATGGCCGCTGCGGATCGGACCGGGCGCGATGCCGCTTACGCCGCATGGCTGCAGCGCGCGATTGAACGCGGCCATGCAATGATCGAAATCGCCACCGGTGACAGCGCGGCCGGGATTGCGGCGCTGGAACAGGCGGCGGCGGCCGAATTGGCTCTGCCGGTCGTGTTCGGCCCGCCTGCGATTTACAAACCCAGCTATGAAATTCTGGGCGAATTGTACCTTGCACAAGGGCAAAAGGCGCAGGCCAAGGCGGCGTTTGAAAAGGCCTTGGAACTGGCGCCCGGACGGCGTTTGTCGCTCGAGGGATTGGCGCGCGCCGGTTCTTCTTAAGCGGTGCCATATGACGCGCTGTTCCCCCCGCTAGGCGCGGCATCAGCGCAGCTTTAGCCCGGCATCAGCGCATTACCGGCGCGGGGCTTAGCGCGGGCCTCTGGCGCGGTTCGGCATTGCCCGCGCTCCTGCCCTCTTGCAATTGCGCCCACATGCGGCACAAAGGGCAAGGGATAGGGAGATTTTTCATGATCAGGAATTCACTCGCCGCGCTGACGGCTCTGGGTCTGCTTGCGAGCGCCGCACCGGTTTGGGCCGAAACCCACACAATCAGCCCGGGCGAAGGCGCGCAGGAACGCTTGCAAGAGGCGCTGATCCTCGCCGAACCGGGCGATGTCATCATGCTCGAGGCGGGGCATTACACTCTCACTGACGGGCTCAGCCTCGATGTTGACGGGGTCACTGTGCGCGGCGCCGGCATGGATGGGACTGTGCTCGACTTCACCTCGCAAGAAGGCTCGGGCGAAGGGTTGCTGGTGACCAGCGACGATGTGGTTTTGCGCGATTTTGCGCTGGAAAACCCCAAGGGCGACGGGATCAAATCCAAGGGCGCGGACAATATCGTCTATTACCGCGTCCGCGTGACATGGACCGGCGGACCCAATCCCGACAATGGCGCTTATGGCATCTATCCGGTTGAAAGCACCGGCGTGCTGGTCGACGGGGTCAAGGTCACCGGCGCGGCTGATGCCGGTGTTTATGTCGGCCAATCGGAAAAAATCACCGTGCGCAATTCGATCGCTGAGGCAAATGTCGCCGGGATCGAGATCGAGAACAGCCGCGATGCATTGGTCGAACACAATATCGCAATCCGCAATACCGGCGGGATTTTGGTGTTTGATTTGCCCGGCCTGCCCAAAATGGGCGGCGGCAATGTGGTGGTGGCCAACAATTTGGTGGTCTCCAACGATACCGCCAATTTCGCCCCTCCGGGCAATATTGTCGCCGGGGTTTTGCGCGGCACCGGGATCATGGTGATGGCCAATGACGGGGTGTTGATCGAGAACAATATCCTCGAAAACAACCCGACCGCGCCGGTCATGGTGATCGCCTATACCGAGGAATATAATGACGAGCGTTACAACGCCCTGCCGCTCAATGTGGTGGTGGGCGCCAACACATATGGCCGCGGCGGGGACGATCCCCAGATCGAAGGCGGCGATATGTTGGCGGCGGCATTTGGCGGGTCCTTGCCCCCGGTGATGTGGGACGGTCTGGGCAGCCTGTATGCGGTGGAAGGGACCGCGGGCTGGTCGCTCAACCTGATGAAGCCGGGCGGTGGTTTCGCCGCGGCCCAGCCGAGCCCGCTCGACGTTTACGCCCCGCGCGAGGCGTTTGACCGCACCGGTATCGGGGCTCCGGCTGAATTGGATGAGCGGATCCGATGAAACCGGCCTTTGCATTTTTGGGATTGGCGGCGGGCGCGCTGGCTTTGGCGGCGGCAATGCCGCGCGATGCCGGCGCTTTGCCCCCGCCAATGGTCAATGATGCCTTGATCCAAGGCGACAGCCTGCCGCGCGCTTTGGGCGATTATGGCTTTTTCACCGACGGCGCGGCGCGCAATCCGGTGGGCGCGCTCAAACCTTATGAACTCAACACTCCGCTATGGTCTGACGGGGCGGATAAATTGCGTTACATCTACCTGCCTCAAGGCACGCAGATCGCGGCCGATGGCGCGGGCTTGCTGCAATTTCCGGTGGGCAGCGCGATCATCAAAACCTTTGCCTTTGGCGAGGGTGAGGAGCAGCGTTTTATCGAAACCCGCCTGCTGCTTCACCGCGCTGATGGTTGGGTGGCGCTGCCTTATCGCTGGAACGCGGAACAGACCGAGGCGCGGCTTGCGCTGGCGGGGGCGCGGATTGCGCTGACCACGCCTGCGGGCGATGAGCTGAGCTATCGCATTCCCAATAAGAACCAGTGCAAATCGTGCCATTCCAAGGATGGCGAAGTGGTGCCGATCGGCCCGCGTGCGCGCAATATGTCGGGCGAATGGCTGGCCGATATGCATGCGCATGGCGCGCTCGACCGCGTGCCCGAAGGGGCCGATAGCCTGCCGGTCTGGGACGCGGCCTGGAATGCGGGCTCCAACGATTACGCAGCGCACAGCGCCACCGCCACCGCCGCTTTGGCGCGCGCCTATCTCGATGTGAATTGCGCCCATTGCCACCAACCGGGCGGGGGCGCGTCCAATTCTGGGCTCGACCTGCGCTGGGAACAGGGTGACGCATTTGCTTACGGCGTCAACAAACCCCCCGTCGCCGCGGGGCAGGGGGCAGGCGGGCTGCTGGTCTCGATCGAGCCGGGCGATCCCGATGCCTCGATCCTGGTGCACCGGATGAATTCCAATCAACCCGGCGTTGCCATGCCCGAATTGGGGCGGTCGACGATTGATCAAAGGGCGGTTGCGCTGATGCGGGACTGGATCGCGAATATGGGACAGGACGGGGCGGCCAAAACCGCTGATAACCGCGCGCAAGGAGACGGTGAATGAAGTGGGTTTGGCGCATTTTGCTGGCTGTGCTGGCGGTGTTGGTGATTGCGTTTCTTATCCTGCGCACGCCCGACACTGATGCCGATGAAATGCGCGCCAAATATGCCGGGCCTCCATCGCAATTCATCACAATCGGCGACGGGGTCGAGGTGCATGTGCGCGATGAAGGGCCGCGCGACGGCGTGCCGATCATCCTGCTGCATGGATCAAACGCCGATCTGCACACATGGGAGCCGTGGGCAAGCGGGCTCAAAGACAGCTACCGTGTGATCCGCTTTGATCAGATCGGCCATGGCCTGACCGGGCCCAATGCGGTGCCCGATTATTCGCTCGACAGTTTTGTGGCGGATATTGACGAAGTGGCCGATGCGCTCGGGCTGGACCGGTTTGTGCTGGGCGGCAATTCGATGGGCGGTGGGCATACGATTGGCTATGCTCTGGCCCATCCGGACCGGTTGATAGGTATGATCCTGGTCGATCCGGGCGGCGCGCCGGTGCGGCGCGAATCGTCGGGCAATATCGGCTTTGCCATTGCTCGCACCCCGGTGATCAACCAATTGATGAAACACATCACCCCGCGATCGATTATCGAGCAAAGCCTGCGCCAAAGCGTCAGCAATGAGGATATCGTGACGCAGGATATGGTCGATCGCTATTGGGAAATGTTGCGCTATCCGGGCAATCGCGGCGCGTCTCTGGCGCGGTTTTCGCGCGATTACAGCGGTTTTACGCGCGATGATGTCGCCGGCATCAATGTGCCCGCATTGGTGATGTGGGGGGATGAGGACCGCATCATCCCGGTTGGTGCGGCGACATGGTATGATGAGGCGCTGCCTGATAATGATCTGGTGATCTATCCCGGCATCGGCCATTTGCCGCACGAAGAAGCGCCCGAGCAAAGCATTGCGGATGTGCGCAGCTGGCTCGAAACGCTCGCGCCAACCGCACCAATTGCGCCCATGCCCGCACCCGGCGCGGACGCATCATAACCATCCAACCGGCTGATCCTTCGGTTCAAAGCTTGGCCTATGGACGCAGGCCCGACATCGCCGCTACATCTGCGGCGATAAGATGCGCAAGAAACGAGGGTGTGCGTTGAGAAAACTGGGATTGATCGGCGGCATGAGCTGGGTGTCGACCGGGATGTATTACGACCGGATCAACCGTCTGGTGCAAAATTGTGCCGCGCCGATGGCGTCGGCGCCGCTTTTGATTGAAAGCCTTGATTTTGGACAGCTTTACGCGCTGAGCGAGGACAGCGATTGGCGCCAGGCGGGGGTGATTTTGTGCGACAGCGCCAAACGCCTCGAAGCAGCCGGCGCGCAAGGTTTGATCATCGGGGCCAATTCGATGCACCAGCTTTATGACGAGGTTGCGGATGCGGTCGATATTCCAATCCTCCACATCGCCGATTATGTCGGCAAAAGCGTTCAGGATGC
>JABSPI010000105.1 GCA_013214365.1 Erythrobacter sp. | reverse complement strand
GAGAAAATCGCAACTGTGTGCCATTCGGTTTTCTCGCGCCGCTCGCCGGTGTTTTTGTCTTTCCAGTTTTCGCTGGTCGCGATCCGCAAATTGGCCACGCGCCCGCCATTTTGGAAGCTGCGAATTTCGGGATCAGCCCCCAGATTGCCAATCAGCATGACCTTGTTGAGCGAACCCGCCATCGAAAAATCCTTCCCATCTGTTCATCTGCGCAGGCCAGGCCCGCGATTCTCACCGATGTAATAGGACAGCCGCGCCAGCCATGCGACCCGGCTAGAACGTTTTAATCTCGCAAAATGGTGGATACTACTTCGATGGGTAGCGCAAACGGCCCAGAAAACGCGACAGGCTCGGCAATTCGACCTCGCGGCTGGTCAATTTGTGCTTGAACTTCTCGAATCGCATCACGCCGTCAATCCGGCGATCGAGGAATTTATACGTGGTCTCGCGACCCTCGCTGTCGTCATTGACGAACACCGCCAAAGTCGCGGAATAGATCCCGCCCAAAATCGCGCGTTTGGTGTAATGGTTGTAATCGGTCGCGGTGTCCCCGGCCAAGCGCCACATAATATCGGCCGACCGCCATCCCATCTGCACCGAGCGCGCCGCATTTTGCGGCATTGCCATCACCGCCATGGCGCGGCGCACCGCCTCGTCGATATGTTCCACCGCCGCCAGCCGAAACGCGACCAGAGTGCGGATCCGCTCGCGGATTTTCAGCTCGGCCAAGCGTTCCTGCGGCCATTCCTGTTCCATCGCCTGATCGACGCTTGCGATCCAGGCATCGATCATATCCATCGCTTGATCGGGGCCTTTGGGGAAAGCCAGCTTGGCGATATCGACATCGGCCCCGGCCATTTGCGCGGCGGCAACCAGCGCGGTTTCATTCCAGCCGTCAAAAATCGCCGATGCCGCAATATCGGGCGCCAAAGCCACGCGCAGCTCATCAAGCGTCATATCAGCGAAATCGGGCGGGCTTGCGGTCATGGTCAGAAAGAGGGTCCGTATTGTTCTTGCGCGGGTGTGTCCTCGCGCTTTTCATCTGCCAATTCAAACTCGCGCACCATTAACGAGTTCCCGCTCATCAGGTTCATGTAATCGCGCGCCGAACGGCCCGAATTGTCATTGCGGTCGGGGTCGGCCCCTTCGGCCAGCAAACGCCGGATGAAGGGTATATTGCGTTGATGAACCGCCGCGATCAGCGGGGTTTCGCCCTGGCTGTCGGCGACATTGACCGATGCGCCCCGTTTCAACAGCTCGTCTGCGCCTTCGAGAAAGCCGAGCCGGGTCGCCAATTGCAGCGGGGTGAGCCCGTCATTATTGCGGATATTGGGATTGGCGCCTTTCTGCAGCAGGAAGCGCACCCACAATGTGTCGCGCCGTTCGACCACGACATGCAGGCCGGTATCCCCGGTGGTGATGTCGCGGGTGTTGATCACTTGCGTGCCCGGCTCACTCAGAATTTCGGTGGCGACATCGCCGTCGCGGTCGCGCACCGATTCGAGGAATTTATAGCCTTCAGAATAAAACTGCGCCGCAGCCGGTTGCGCCGCAGCCAGAGCGAGGAGACCGGCACAAAATGCGCCCCCCAAACCACTGGCAATTCGCCGATGACCGCCTATTTTGCGCAAAACTGTCGAAACCACGCTTTGAACCTTTCGCATCCACTGACACATTTCGTGTGGCCGCCGCTCTTGCTGTTGCACATGATCTGGCAAAGGGTGTCGCAAATTCGGGGCCAAGAGGGTATCCTCTCATCGTTGGAGTGCAATTAGCAGACCATGAACACCATCGCCAAGCCCAACCCGACACGCGCGCGCATTCTTTTTGCCAGAGCAGCCGCGCTCGCCGCCGCGCTCCCAGCCGCGCTGGCTTTGGCCGCATGCTCCAATGATACCGGCATGGCCCCCGATCACGGCGAGCCGCCTTTGGCAGGCGCGGCGATTGGCGGGGAATTCGAATTGTCCAATTCCGCCGGTGAGCTGGTGCGCTGGAGCGATTTTGCCGGGCAATACCGGATTGTCTATTTCGGCTTCACCTATTGCCCCGACATTTGCCCCACCGATGTCCAACGCACGGTCCAGGGGCTCGATCAATTCAAACAGATCTCGCCCGAATTGGGCGCGCAGGTCACCCCGATTTTCATCTCGGTCGATCCGGAACGCGACACGCCCGAAGTGCTCGACCAGTTCACCAATGCCTTTTCGCCCGATCTGGTCGGCCTGACCGGTTCGCCTGAACAAATCGCCGATGCGGCGGCCAAATTCGCGGTCTTTTATGCCAAGCTCGATGGCTCCACGCCCGACAATTATATGATGGATCACGCCCGCACGGTTGTGCTGTTCGGACCGCAAGGCGAACCGCTTGCTTTATTGCCTGCGGATCTGGGCGCGGATGCGGTGACACAGGAACTCCAAAAATGGGTGACCTGATCCTGCGCGAGGCGTTCTGGGAATTGCCGCTGGAGCAGCTCACCCGGCCCGAATGGGAAGCCTTGTGCGATGGCTGTGGGCGGTGTTGCCTGCACAAGATCGAGGACGCTGACACCGGCGCAATCGAAGACACCAATGTGGCGTGCAAATTGCTCGATTGCGCAACCGCGCAATGCACCGATTATCGCAATCGCAAGGCGTTCGTGCCGGATTGTTTGCGGCTGACTTTGGCGATTGTCGAGGATGTGCCGTGGTTGCCGCAAAGCTGCGCCTATCGCGTGCGCGCCGAGGGGCGCGACCTGCCCGATTGGCACTATCTGATCAGCGGCGACCGCGAGGCGGTGATCGCGGCGGGCGTGTCGGCTGCTGGCCGCGTGGTCAGCGAGGATGAGGCCGGCCCGCTCGAACATCACATCGTCGATTGGGGATCGCCCGACAATTGCGGCGCATTGGCCGATAATGCGCAGGAGACGCAATGATAGACTGGCTCAAGAAATCCGCGCTTGAGCCCGAAATTGATCTGGGCGGGGCGACCCTTCCGATTGTATTGCGCCGCCATCCCACCGCCAAACGGCTGACCTTGCGGCTTGCCCCTGATGGCAGCGAGGTGCGCATCACTTTGCCGCAATGGGCGCGCAGCGCGGAGGCGATCGCCTTTGCCCATGCGCGGCGCGATTGGCTGGTCGAGCAGCACGCCCGCATCCCGCAGCGGCGCAGTCCGGGCCCGGGCGACAGCCTGCGCTATCGCGGCGAGGAATTGGCGATTGCATGGGATGCGCACAACCCGCGGCGCCCGGTCAAAGAGGGGTCAATGATCACACTGGGCGGCCCGCAAAGCGGTCTGGAGGGGCGTTTGCGGCGCTGGCTCGAGAGCGAGGCGCTGGCTTTGTTCACCGCCGATATTGCCGATTACACACGCGCCGCCGCGCTTGATCCGGTGCCGGTTGCCTTGTCCCGCGCGCAGCGGCGCTGGGGCAGTTGTTCGGATGGCGGCGGGGGTAAGGGCCAGGGCAATGGCAAGCGCATCCGGCTCAATTGGCGGCTCATCCAAGCGCCCGATTTTGTCCGCCGGTCAGTGGTCGCGCACGAGGTCACCCATCTGGTCCATTTCGATCACAGCCCGGCTTTTCATGCGCTGCTGGGTGATTTGTATGAAGACGATATCGCGGTGGCTGACCGCTGGTTGAAGCAGAACGGGCGCAGCCTTTACGCCCATTTCGGCTGAAGCTGCGCAGGGCTTGGCCCGCGGGCCGCGCAGGTGCGAGCGGGCACGCGCGCGTCCAAAGCGGGCAGATAGGCGCCCTTTCCAAGCGCAATTGCGTAGGTTTTCGTTAACCCTGTTCGGTTAAATTCGGGTCATGTTTAAGGCAATGTCCCTGTGCTTGGCCGCGTTTGGCCTGGTGATCCTGGCGCTGACCGGCGCGGGGAGAGAGGCGTATGCACAGGGCAATTGCCCCAATTGCGACTTGCCCCCCGGATGCAGAGGGAACGGAAACGGGAATGGCAATGGGAACGGCAATGGGAACGGGAATGGCAACGGCAATGGCAATGGAAGCCGCAATTGCCAACCGATCCGTCTGACGATTGAAAGCGATCTTGATTTTGGCCGGATCGTCCTGCTCAATGATGGCGGAATGCGGGTGGTGCTCGATCTGGTTTCGGGCCGGAAAACCATTATCGGCGATGGCGATGATCTGGGCGGCATGGTGATCACCGGGCGCGCAATTGTCACCGGCGCGCCATTCGAGGCGGTCGAAATTTCGCTGCCCAACGAGATCCCCATGCGCGACACCGCGGGCGGGCAAGCGCGATTGAATGATTTTGTGACCGATCTTGATGGCTTTCCGCGCTTGGACGCCAATGGCCAATTGCAGTTCGGCTTTTCCGCCACTTTGGTGATCGATCCGGCCACCAATGCCAGCGGGAATTTGCGCGGGCGCATCCCGATTTCGGTCGAATATCCCTAAGGGTTTAAATCCGCCTCGCTCCACTCTGGCGAATATCGCCGCGAGCCCCTATATCGATGGGCATTATGGGTTTTCTCGCCAATACACGCTTCAATCCCAAGGCCGGCATCCTCGATTTCTGGCACGAATTCAGGAAGCCCAACCCTTATAGGTGGCCGATCCTGATCGTCTCGACCTTGCCGTTCTGCCTGATTTTTTACTGGCTGTCGGGCGAAACCGTTTACGGCACGCCCGAGCGGCCCAAGATCACCTATATCACGACCTATGAACCGGGCCGCACCGACGAACAAATCGCTGCCTCCAACCTTGCCAATCAGGAGGTCAAGGATCTGCGCGAGGAGTATGAGGAGGAGCTCGCCCAGCGCAAGCGCGACCTCTATAAAGCGCTGGGCGCGGCGACGGGCATGGATGTCGAGGAAATTGACAGGCGGGGGCAGGAAACCCGCGCCGCCGAAGCCGCCGCAGAGCGCGCGCGGCTCGATGAAATGATGGGACGCACCGGCTCCGATGCGGACGGCCTCACCGATGCGGGGCCCGCCAATACTGATCCCGCCAACACCGCGCCCGCAAATGCCCAGGCCGGCGATGACAGCAATGCGGCCCAGCAAGAGACAAATCCATAAACAGCACCGCGCCTTCTAATGCCCAAAGAATGGATGGGGAGTGGATGGATGACCGGTGGATGGCGGCCTGTGCCCGCCTTGCCGCACGCGCGCGGCCGATCGCCCATCCCAATCCCGGTGTTGCCGCGCTGATCGTGCGCAAAGATGCAAGCGGCGAGCGGGTGATTGCGCGCGGTTGGACGCGCNCCGGCGGACGCCCCCATGCCGAAGCCGCCGCTCTGGCCCAATTGCCCGAAGGCGGCGCGCGNGCGGCGACGATCTATGTCACGCTCGAGCCGTGCGCACACANATCAAACCGGGGCCCTGCGTGCAGCGACCTGATCATCGCGGCGCGCCCGGCGCGGGTTGTGGTGGGGGTGTATGATCCCGATCCGCGCACGGCGGGCGAAGGGGTCAAACGCATGCAACGCGCCGGGATCGAGGTCACCGTGCTTCATGACCGCGCATCATCCGCCAGCCTCAACGGCTATTTGCGCCGCACGCAGGATCGCCGCGCGCATATCACTCTCAAACTGGCGACCAGCCTCGATGGCGCCATCGCGCTGGCCGACGGGTCGAGCCAATGGATCACCGGCGAGATCGCCCGCGCCCATGTCCACAGCCAGCGCGCGCGCTATGATGCGATTTTGGTCGGCGGGGCGACCTGGCGCAAAGATCGCCCGCGGCTCGATGTGCGTTTGCCCGGGATCGAGGCGCGCAGCCCCAAACGCATGGTTCTCACCCGCGGCGTTGCGCCTGATGATGTGGCGGTGATCAANCGCCNCGACCAGATCGCGCAGCTGGCCGATATCCAATATATCTATGTCGAAGGCGGAGCGGGCGCCGCCTCGAGCCTGCTGGCTGCGGATCTGGTCGATGAATTGCACCTCTACCGCGCCCCGATCTTGATCGGATCAGGCAAGCCCGCTTTGGGCGATATCGGGCTGGGTGATCTGGCATCGGCGCATGGGCGCTGGCAATTGAGCGAACGCCGCCAGCTTGGCAGCGATGTATTTGAAAGCTACCAGCGGGATCGCAATTGATGCCGCTTGGGCTGCGCAAAACTTAGGAAAAAATATCATGTTCACCGGGATTGTGACCGCAATCGGAACCATCACCCAGATCGAAAAGCGCGGCGATTTGCGGCTGCGGATCGGTGCGCCGCTGGACCCGGCCACGATCGATATCGGCGCCTCGATCGCGTGTTCGGGCGTGTGTCTGACGGTGGTGGATCGCGGCGGCAGCGCGGGCGATGCCTGGTTCGATGTCGATGTTTCGGGCGAAACCACCAGCCGCACGCGCAAGGGCATGTGGGACGAAGGCGCGCGGATCAATATCGAGCCGAGCCTGCGCGTGGGCGATGAATTGGGCGGCCATATTGTGACCGGCCATGTCGATTCGGTCGGGAGCGTGGTTCTGGCCGAGGAAACCGGCGGCAGCTGGCGCTTTGCCATCCGCGCGCGCGCTGAAATGGCGCCCTTCATCGCGGAAAAAGGGTCGATCACGGTCGATGGCGTGTCATTGACCGTCAATGATGTGCGCGACCGCGCCGATGGAAGCTGCGATTTCCTGCTCAATATCATCCCGCATACAGGCGAGGTGACGACTTTGGGCGATCTGCGCGAAGGCGATGAGGTCAATCTCGAGATCGATGTGCTCGCGCGTTACCTCAAACGGATGCAAAGCCTCGCGGCGAGCCGGTGATGCAAAAAGGGGCGAGCCTGCCAATCAGTCGTGATTTGGCCCGCCCCCGATAATACGCGTTTGATGCGCGTTTGCAGCGCGATCTCACATGCCATCAAGGCTTTTGGACACCAGCACATTGACCGTCACACGGCGGTTTTGCGCCTTGCCATAAGCGGTCGAATTGTCCGCCGCGGGATCAGCCGAAGCCATGCCGGTGGGCGTCAGCATCCGGTACGGTGCCCAGCCGCATTGCTGTTGCAGGTAATTGACCACGCTGGCGGCGCGTTGTTCTGACAGGCGTTGATTGACCGCCTGGCTGCCGGTGGAATCGGTGTAGCCAACCACCAGAAGCAAGGCATTGTCCATCGCCTCGGCCTCGCGCGCGGCCCCGCACAATTCAACCTGCGCGCCCGATGAAAGGTTCGAGCGGCCGGTGTCGAAATAGACATTGGTGGTCGCTTTGACATTGTATTTGTCGATATCACCAAACCGCCCGCGCAGCGCCGCCGCAGCCGCCGCATTGCGTTCGGCCGCCAGCCGGTTTTCANCGATCGCCATTTCATTGTCGGCAAAACGCTGCGAGGTGCCCGAACGGATCATTTCAGCGGTTTCCAGATCATTGCCCGAAAACCGGATCCGGCTGGCGATGAGACCGCCATCCCATTCCCGCGTGCGCACCTCAACCGGCAAACCATTAAGCAGAGCGTCCGCCCCCAGCGTCTCGCGCCCCATGCCCAGCAATCCACCGCGCGCGCGAATGCTGGTCTCTTGGGTCACGGTCACAATCGATGTCGTGCCATTCGCGGCGGTGATCTGCACCCGGTTGCCATTGCGGGCCGAGACGAAGCCTTCGATCTCGGGGCCCTCGGCCAAACCTTCGAGCGCTGGCGGGCGCGGCGCGGTGACCGTGGTCAACACCTCGCCCGCATTCTCGGCTGCATCCTCGCCTGCATATTCGGCTTGCGACTGGGCAAAGGCGGGGCTCATGAAAGGCGCGGCGAGGAAAACCGCCAGCGGCATCGATCGGCCGATTAAAGTTGGAAATGTCATTGTCTTACTCCTTTGCGCCTATTGCGCTGCGATCCGAAATTCTTGTCTGCGCAGATCGCACCGGCCTTTTGCGGCCGCGCCGTCTGCTGGGTTTGTCCATTGCACCGCGAGCTCAAAAGAGCCCCCTTCAAAACTGGGTTAATCGCCCGCTTGCCCGGGCGCTGCACGCCCTTGGCGCGTTTATGCTTACATGAAGGTGAACATATGAAAAGCCGCGCACCGCAAACATGACCGCATGCGCCCTGTGCGGGACCAGTTGAAGCACTATTGGCAGTTGCAACCAAGCGGGCCATTGTCCCGATCACGCCCCGAACGCCCCCGTCGCAGCGGATCGGGGGCATCGAGGCGCATTGGGGCGCATGCGTGCCAGCGCGGCCCGCCTGAGCGGGGGCAATATAAAATGGCCCGATCCGAATGGGCCCGATCTGGATTAGCCGGTCACCGCCGCGAGCGCGCCGATGAATTTGTCGATATTGTCCATCGTCAAACCGGCGACATTAATCCGCCCCGATCCGGCCATATAAATGCCGTGATCCTCGCGCAGGGCAACCACTTGCTCCTTGGTCACAGGCAAGATCGCAAACAGGCCATTTTGCGTGCCCAGCGCGGTGAGATCGACGCTGCCCGCAGTGCCGGCATCGGCCAGATATTGGCGCACTTGGCGCATGCGTTCGCGCATCGTGTCGAGCTCATCGAGCCATTGCGCGGTCAGATCGCTGTCGCGCAGGATAATCCGCACCGCCGCCGCGCCATGATCAGGCGGCATCGACCAGCTCGCCCGGGCCAGCGCATTGGCGTTGGAAAACGCCTTGTCGAGCGTCTCCCCGCCATCTTTTGACAGGATGTAAAACGCCCCCACCCGGTCGCGGTAGAGCCCGAAATTCTTATCACAGCTATACGCGATCAACGCCTCGGGCACTTTGGCCAGAACGCTGCGCAAACCCGCCGCATCGGCTTCCAGCCCCTGGCCCAGCCCCTGATAGGCGCTGTCGAGGATCGGGAAAGTGCCGGTTTGCGCCAGCGCATCGCCGATCTCTTCCCATTGTTCGAGCGTGTAATCGATACCGGTCGGATTGTGACAGCAGGCGTGGAGCAAAATCCCCTCGCCCGGTTTTGCATTGCGGATCGCGCCCAAAACCGCATCAAGATTGGCGGTGCCGTCGCTATTGGCGTGATCGAAAGCCTGCCATTCAAGGTCGATATCGCCGAAAATCTGCGCGTGATTGGGCCAGCTGGGCGTGCCCATATGGATTTTGGTCATCCCGGCATTTTGCGCCAGCGCCACTGCCAAACGCACCGCGCCGGTTCCGCCCGGGGTCTGCATCCCCTGCAGCCGCCCGCCCATGGTGGCATCCGTGCCGAAAATATACGGCATCAGCGCATTTACAAAACCGACATCGCCTTCAGGCCCCAGATAGCTTTTGGAATCCTGCGTATCGACGAGCGCCTGTTCCGCCGCCTTGATCGCGCCGAACACCGGGGTCGCGCCCTGGCCGGTGCGATAGACGCCGACACCAAGGTCAATCTTGTCGGGGCGTTCATCGGCTGCGTGGAGTTTGATCAGCGCCAGCAGCGCATCGGGCGATTGGGGTTCGAGTCGGTTCAACATGGCGCAAGGCTTTACCCNCACTTGCGCATGCTGCAACCGACTTTCGCGCTTGGCGCCCCCAATGTGTGGTTTTTGCGCGGCGTAAAGGGGGCATGCGCGCCCCTTTTGTAAGCGCCAAGCGCTAGAACGGCACCCAGCGCTGCTTTTTGGAAAAGCGCATATAGCCCGCATTCACTCCCAGCCGCACGCCTGCGCCCACGCGGATCGGGATCAACACCACATCACCGCGGCGCATATAGCTGGCATGCAGGCCGCCCACGAAATAGGCCTGCCCCTCGCCCGCGGGATAGCGGCGGTAAATGTCCTCGCTGTCGAACAAATTGTAGACCAATACAAAGGTGTTGGCCGCATTGGCGCCGGCGTCAAAGCCCACAGATGGCCCGGTCCAGTAGACCGGTCTTTCGCCTTCAACCTTGTGGTACAAAGTGCCCGAACCATAGCGCGCGCCAACCACAAAGGCCCCGCCCGCCTCGCGCCCGACAATATAGCCATTGGGCTCGCCCTGTTCGCGCAGGAGATCCTCGATCAGGCCGGCAAGCCCCTCGGCGCCCTTGCCAAACACACCCTCGGCCGCACCGATCAGATCATCCTCGCCATAGGTCGCGCTGCGCGTCTCAGCCGAGGCAATAGGCGCAGCAGGGGCAAGAGGTGCGGGCGCGGGAACGGGGGCGGGGACGGGAGCGGGCGCAATCGGGGGATTGGCGGGATCAGCATAGGGGTCGTAATCGCGCGCGGCGCCGTCTTGCGGCTGCTCCATTTGCGCGATGATCGTGGTCGCTTGCGCATCGCTTGCTTCAGCTGCCCCAAAATCCGCAGCGCGGGAATCAGGCGCGGCATAGCTCTCATCGGGGTCAAACCGTTCGACATCCTGCGCCATAGCGGGCGCCGCGATCAGCCCAATCCCGGCCCATATCGCCGCCATCAGCCCAACCGCTCGCGCGCGCGCATTGTGCGCTGGCGAGGGCCCGGTCTGCTGGCATGTGCCCATTGCATCGATCCGCATCTTCAACACCTTTCGCCGTTGACCGGCCAAATCACATATCGCGCTCCAGATGAGCCTGTCGCGCGTGTTTGCTCAATCGCGTCTCGGCAGAGCGAATCGAAATTACGATCAGCCGAGCACCGCTCGCCCATCGGGCGCGCGGTCTTGAGGTAAAGCAGGCTATGTGAACCTCACAATAACCCGGCCCGCAACGCCCAAACGGCCCACCGCGCTGCGCGGTCTGTGGCCGGGCATAAGCGGTGCAGCGGTGGGCAGAGGCCAATAAGCACCGCATCGAGCACAATCCCCCCTTGCCGCCCCCGCAATGCGCGACTATAGCGCGCCCTCGCAGCCAAAAACGCTAGCGTTGCGGAGACGTGGGTGAGTGGCTGAAACCAGTTCCCTGCTAAGGAACCATACCTACTACGGGTATCGAGGGTTCGAATCCCTCCGTCTCCGCCACCTCTTTCATCTCAGACGCCTCTTTCATCTCAGGCATCGGTTTCATCTCAGGCATCGGTTTCATCTCAGGCATCGGAGCGCGCTTGCTGGTTGGATGCACGCCTGCTTGTTCGGTGATCGCCCTGTTTGTCCGGTGATAGCAGGGCCACTGATCTGCGGGCGGCGCCGTCCCTGTCCAAACATATCGCCCCGCATTTGCCCCACCTCACCAGGCACCCCCTTCGCGCGCGCGTTTAGAGGCCTTTAACTTGCCCCTGCGCCTAGGGGCATTCACCTAGTTCAGGCCCTTTCCCGACCTCTTCTGGCGCGCTGTCCGAAATGGGAAAGGGCACAAACATAATGTGAAGCGTGAACATGTCCGTCATCAAGAAACGGGCCGGCATCACACTGTAGTCAACAAGCCCAATTGCGGTCGCGGGATGACAAATCGGATTTCAATTTACCCGGCAATCCAGCCAGGTCCGATTGCATTGGAAAGGCGCAAAATGCAGGTCCGCGACGTGGTGATTATAGCGGCTGGAGCGGTGTTGATCGGCGGTATCCCGACGCTCGCTCTGGCGTGGTTCGGGCTGTGGCCGCATGTGCCGGCGACGCTGTTGGCGCTGGTGGGATTGGCCGCGCTGGTGATGAAGACATCCCCCATTCCGGAGCCTATCCCAGCACCCCCGAAAACAACGTCCTCATCAACAATGCCCTCCCCAGCAACAGGGCTGGCCCAAATCGCCAGTCATAAGAGCACATCGCATGGCATGGGCCTGTTGCTCGGGGTTCTGGCATTGATCCCGGTGGGGATATGGAGCACGGGCGCAAGCCGGGGCGAGGCGGCCGAACCCCTGGGTTCAAACCCCGCAGCCAGCGCTGATACCGGCGCCAATACCGGCGCCATTTCCGGCGCGCACGCGCAGCGCGCCCCAGACCCGATCAGCGCCATCGAAACCGATATCGATGAATTGTCCGCAGTGTTCCGCCGCAATCAGATCGAAGGCCGCCAACGCTTTGACAATGGACCGCTCAAAATCCATGCCGAAGTGGTACGGGTGCGCGAGGCGGTTGGCATCGGCATCTTGGTCCTCATATCCCCGGATAGCGGCGAGATTTTGGAAGTCGGCTTCACCAATAAGTCCACGCCCAAGCTCGGAGCGATTATGCCCGGCCAACGCGTGGTCGTCACCTGTCCCAAAGCGAGCGCAACCATGAGCTCGGTGGTGCGCAGCGCGTGCAACGATGTTGAAGTGATACAGTGATCAACGTCGCGGCTGCGCCGATTGGGGCTGCCATATGGCCTGGCCATATCTGCGCGCATCCGCTTGCCGCCTAAACGCGCATTCCCGCTTTGATATCACCGGCTTAAAAATGGCCGGCTTGACCATGATCGGACCGCTGGTTACCAATCGGTCAATCGGGGTCAGCAAACAAAATTCGCAATTATTGTGAGTGGAGCATTGTGGCGCCGGATCGACATATC
>JABSPI010000104.1 GCA_013214365.1 Erythrobacter sp. | reverse complement strand
CGACCGGTCCGAACGCATTCGTACCTATAATTTCCCGCAGGGGCGCGTGACCGATCACCGCATTGGCCTTACCTTGCACAAACTCGAAGAAGTGCTCGCCGGGCCCGGCCTCGCCGAATTGGTTGAGGCACTGATCGCCGAGGATCAGGGCAAACGTCTGGCGGCGCTCGAACAGTGAATGTGGGCGACGCGATCCGGCAGGGCGCGCGTGACCTTGGCCCGTCCAGCGACACCGCCCGGCTCGATGCCGAATTGTTGATGGCGCATGCTTTGGGTGTGACCCGGTCCGATATGTTGCTGCGTTATATGGATGCGGCTGTGCCGGGGGATTATGCAGGCTTGATCAAGCGTCGATCGAGCTATGAACCGGTCGCCTATATTACGGGGACACAGGAATTTTACGGCCGCGATTTTGCGGTTGGTCCGGGTATTCTGATCCCGCGCGGCGATAGCGAGACATTGATCGATGCCATCCAAGCACACGCTCCGCATGCTCGCAGCGTGCTCGATCTGGGCACGGGATCGGGCGCGTTATTGATCACTGCCTTGCTCGAGCTCGAAGAGGCAGTCGGGGTCGGAGTGGATGCCTCGGCGCAGGCGATCCGCACCGCCGCGTTGAATGCGGCGAATTTGGGCCTTTCGGGTGAAACGGCGCGATTTGTAAAGCGCAGCTGGCTCGATCACGACTGGCGCGATGATTTGGGGCGTTTTGACCTCATCCTTTGCAATCCGCCCTATGTCGAGGATCAGGCCGAGCTTGCTCCTGATGTGCGCGAGTTTGAGCCGGCAAGCGCGCTGTTCGCGGGCGCTGATGGGCTCGATGATTATCGCATTTTGCTGCCACAATTGCGCGATCTGATGACAGACGGGGCAATAGCGATCCTCGAAATNGGGGCCAATCAGGCGCCAGCGGTCACGCAAATNGCCACAATTGCGGGTTTTTCGGTCGAAATCCGCAATGATCTTGCAAATCGGCCACGGTGCGCGGTGCTTCGGTGATGAAAATGCCGCGGGGGCTTGGCAAAACCATCTGGGCTCGCTAGCTGTCGAATCACGACAGAAGATTTGCGAAGGGCGCAAATCGCTGATCCAAGCTCCACATACGATGTCACACGGCCGTCAGGGCGCGCCCATGGCCAGGCATAGCGGAGCACGCGCCGCAATTTGGCGCATAGACGAAAGGTCTCAAGGCCGAGGCAAACGTATATTCGCGTCAGGCACGGCCCGCTAAAGGGAAAAGCTTCCTTGAATAACAATCGCAACAATCGTCGCCGCGGTCGCGGCAATCGCAATTCGGGTGGCGGCAACAACCAGAACCGGATCGACAGCCGCGCGCGTGGCAACGCACCCCAGCTGCTCGATAAATACAAAAAGCTTGCGCAAGACGCACAGCACAATGGTGACCGGGTTCAGGCCGAATATTATCTGCAATTCGCCGATCACTATTTCCGCGTAATCGCTGATAACAAGGCCCGTCAGGAAGAGGCTCGGGCCAAGCGCAATGAAGAGCGCGGCCAGTCCAATGATGACGGCGACGAAAACGAAGACGGCGAAAACCGCCGCAATGACGGCCGCCGCGCGAACAATCGCCGCCCCCGTTCCCGCCGCGAGGATCAGGACAATCAGGCGTCTGAAGAAGGTGCAGTGGGCGTGGAAGGTGAAGTGGCCAGCGCGGAAGAAGAAGAGGCTAAGCCCAAGCGCCGCACCCGCAAGCCCAAATCTGATGACGCAGACCAACGCCCCCGCCGCAAACCGCGCGCCAAGCAGGATGATAAAGGCGCCGGTGAAATCGATTCCTCCGTCCTGCCTCCCGCGATCAGCGCCGGCTCGGATGATGATGACAATCTCGAAGTGGTTGGCTGACCTTAGCGTCGTAGGGTTAGGGGCCGCCGGGAATGGGCGCGGATGACCGCACAAAGATAGGTCAGAAATTTGCGTCTTTGCGCGCCAGCTTGGTGCGCTTTAGCGAAGATTGGCCGGGCTTGAGTGCAGCTGTCCTGGGGCTGGTTGTGGCGTGTGGGTATCCGCCGCTGCATGGCTGGTGGATCGCGCTTCTGGCGCTTGCTCTGTTCCTTGCTCATTGCCACAGTGCGTCAAGCTGGCGCAGTGCGGCTTGGCGCGGCTGGGCGTTCGGCTGGGCGCATTTGACGCTGGCCAACAATTGGATCGCGACCGCGTTCACTCACCAGGCTAAAATGCCCGAATTTCTGGGCTGGGTCGCGGTGCCCTTATTGTGCATCTATCTCGCGATTTATCCCGCTCTTGCCGCAGGAATTGCACATGTTGCGGCGCGCCGTGCTCGACCTATGGCCTATGGTAGCGTGTTCGCCGCGGCATGGATTGTGACCGAATGGCTGCGCAGCTGGGTGTTCACCGGCTATCCTTGGCCGCCGCTGGGTCTGGTGCTTTTGGGAGATTGGCAGGCGCAGGGTCTGGCGCGGGTTCTCCCGTGGCTGGGGACGTATGGCTTATCTGGTCTGGCGGTCTTGATCGCTGCGGGTTTGTGGTTTGCGATCTACCGCCGCCGCGCTGTGCTTGCGGTTGGGTTGGGGGCTGTGATCGCCGGCGCGATGGTGTGGCCCGCTTCGCACGCGGCGCGTCAAGGCGATATCCGATACACATTGATCCAGCCATTGATCCTGCAGTCGGAGATCAACGACCCGACCAAATTCGAAGAACAGTTTTTGCGCATTGCCAGTTTAACCGCGGCGGTTCCCACCGATCAAAATGCGGGGCAGTCGCGGCTTGTTCTGTGGCCTGAAAGTGCGATCCCCGATTATCTCGAAGACGGCTACCCCCAACGCTATTACCGCCGCACCACCTATGGCGCCGACCCCGCTTTGGCGCGCGCACGGATCGGGTCGGTGATCGGTCCGCAAGCGACGCTTTTGACCGGGGTGGTCAATTTCAACATCGCACAGCGCCCCGATGGCATTGTGGGCGCGGTGAGCGCGCGCAATTCGGTGGTTGCGCTCAACGGAATGGGCGAGGTTACGCATGGTTATGCCAAGGCGCACCTGGTTCCTTATGGCGAGTATTTGCCGATGGAATCGCTGCTTGGTGCGATCGGTTTGTCGCGGCTGACGGCGGGCACGGTCCCATTTATTCCCGGCCCCGGGCCCCAGACTTTCGATCTGGGAGTGCATGGCAAAGCGGGCATTCAGATCTGCTATGAAATTGTCTTCTCCGGCCAAGTTGTCGACCGCGCGAACCGCCCCGATTACCTGTTCAACCCGTCCAATGACGGTTGGTTTGGCGCTTGGGGCCCACCGCAACATTTGGCTCAAGCGCGGATGCGCGCGATGGAGGAGGGCCTGCCGGTTCTGCGCTCCACCACGACCGGGATCAGCGCGGTGATCGATGCCGATGGGGTGGTGCGACAAAGCATTGCAAGCGGTATTGCCGGCAAGGTTGAAGGGGTCATCCCCGCGGCCAAATCGCCCACTTTGTTCGCCAAATTTGGCAATGCGCTGCCGCTGGCTTGGGCGGCGCTTCTGGCGCTGTTGGGATTGGGCTTGCCAAGATTGCTTGCGCTGCGTGCCGCACGAAGCTAGGGCCGTCATTACTGGACATAAAGGTTTCCTTATATCTGCATAAGTGAGCCGCAATTTGATTGGCGACGGGCCTCAGGAGTATTCATGCGCAGCGATTATCTCTTCACTTCAGAAAGCGTTTCCGAGGGGCACCCCGACAAGGTTTCGGACCAGATTTCCGACGCTATTGTCGATTTGATGCTGTCGAAAGACCCCGAGGCGCGCGTCGCGTGCGAGACCATGACCACCACCCAGCGGGTGATCCTGTCCGGCGAAATCCGCTGTGCGCCGATGTATGATGAGGGCAATGAAGATTGGGCGGTCAATGGCGGCTGGGCCCCGGGCGCCAAGGAAGAGATTGAAAAGGCCGTGCGCGGCACAGTGCGCGATATCGGGTACGAGCAAGACGGCTTTCACTGGAAGACGCTGACTTTTGAAAACCACCTCCACGGCCAATCTGCGCATATCGCGCAAGGGGTTGATGCAGGCGAGGAGGGCTCCAACAAGGATGAAGGCGCCGGCGACCAGGGCATTATGTTCGGTTTTGCTTGTGACGAAACGCCCGATCTGATGCCGGCAACGCTCGATTACAGTCACAAAATCCTCCAGCAGCTCGCGACCGATCGCCATTCGGGCAAGGCGCCCTTCCTCGAGCCTGATGCCAAGAGCCAGGTGACCTTGCGCTACAAGAATGGCAAGCCGGTCGCCTGCACCGCATTGGTGGTCAGCACCCAGCACGCGCCCGGCTATGATGACGGTGATCAGGAAGCTGAACTCAAGACCTATGTCAAAGATGTGGTGGCGGATATTTTGCCCGAGGGTTTCCTGTCTGATGACACCCAATGGCACATCAATCCCACGGGCAGTTTTGTGATCGGCGGCCCCGATGGTGATGCGGGCCTCACCGGGCGCAAGATTATCGTTGATACCTATGGCGGCGCCTCGCCCCATGGTGGCGGCGCGTTCAGCGGCAAGGACCCCACCAAGGTTGACCGCAGTGCGGCCTATATCACCCGCTATCTGGCGAAGAATGTGGTGGCCGCGGGGCTTGCCACACGCTGCACGATCCAGATCGCCTATGCGATCGGGGTGAGCGAGCCGCTCTCGCTATATGTCGACACGCACGGCACCGCTATCGATGGCGTCGATGATGCCGCGATTGAAGAGGCGATCAAAGGTATTGCCAAGCTTGGCGGATTGACCCCGCGCGGGATCCGCACACATCTTGGCCTTAACAAGCCGATCTATCGCACCAGCGCGGCCTATGGTCACTTTGGCCGGACCGCGCAGGGCGATTTCTTCCCCTGGGAACGCACCGATCTGGTGGACGAGTTGAAAGCGGCGCTGGCCTAAATAGACACAAACAGCCGACGCCGCGATCGGCGCCGGCTGTTGGGGTTGGCCCAGTCGCACTCAGATGTCTTCAGGCCCCGCTTTCGCGGCCCGTTGCTCTTCGCGAAACCAATCGCCAACCTTGCGCCCAAAACGCGCGATTGCATGCATGTTGAAGAAGTGCATCAGCCCTACCGCCACCACAACTATGCCGACTTTGCCTGAGAGGAACTGGATCGCTTCGACAGCGTTCACTGGCGGGGTTCCAAACCTCAAGGTCAACAAGATCCAACCAAGATTGACGAGGTAGAATCCCACGACCAATAAATGGTTGGTCGATGTGGCCAAACTTTCATCATGGCCAAAACACTCGGTCAAAAAGATCAGGCCGTTCTTTGATAAGGTCTGAGCCACCCAGATGGTGAGCGCTATGCTGAGCGCCAGATAGAGCAAGTAGGAATAAATCGCGTACACGGGTCGTCTCCTTTCACTTTTTTGAGGTTGAAATCCGGACCTAGTGAATGAGGTCATGGATGGGGTTTGACCGCTTGGGGGTCGAATGCTCTTCGGGTTGAAGGTGCCGCATGCGCGCGACCGCTTCGCGCCACCTTCCCCAACGCCGCGCAGCAGCCCATCCCGCAAACGCCCCGATCGCGGGGAACCACAGCAATTCCAAATCGGCGTGGCGGGGGAGTTCGAAGGTTAAGGCGAGGACGAGAAACCCAGCTATCGCACCCAGCGCTGCGTAAGTGGCGGCAGTTTCCTGCTCGATTGTGCGCAGCAGGAAAGTGAGCGGGAGACCGATCAGAACCATCCCCGCCAGCGAGAATGCAGCCACAAAGATCGCAACCCAAACCAGCCCGCCAAGGATAGCACCGGCATCAAGGCTGGAGCGGGCGGATATGAGCAAGACGAGCATGATGCCCGCCGTCCCTGCAAGGACACTCCAGCCGAGCGATGCGAAGAAATGGTATGATCTTGACCATTTTGTAATTTCTGTAATTTCAGAAACGCTATCTTGTGGATCGACGCACATGGATTTGACCTCCTCAAATTCTCAGGTGGTTAATCGGACGCTTTGCCCGGCAGGAATCGTGCGATACCTCGGCCAAGTTTCATCAGCCGCACCAGCGTCGGTTTTGGCAGGCCGCGCACATCGGCGTACCAACCTGTCAGCGTGCCGATAAATTCATGCATCCGGCCAATCCGGTCTCGCACATGTTGCGGCACATCCTCGCGGCCGTCCAAACTCTCCGAAAGCTCGCCCAGAAGCTGGATGGTGGGATCGATCTCGCGCCGTTTGCGCTCTGCAGAGAGTTTCATCAGCATCTCCCACAAGTCCGTTTCGGCAATAAAGTGATCGCGTCGATCGCCTTCGACATGAACGCGGCGCACAATGCCATAAGACTGGAGCTCTTTGAGCCCGTTTGAGACATTGGAACGGGCCAGGTTCAAGGCCTCGCAGATTTCCTCTGCGTGGAGCGGCCGATTGCTCAAATAGAGCAGCGCATGCACCTGTGCGACCGAGCGGTTCACGCCCCATTCGGTCCCCATCTCTCCCCAATGGAGGATGAAAGAACGTGCTTCTGGAATGTCG
>JABSPI010000103.1 GCA_013214365.1 Erythrobacter sp. | reverse complement strand
TCAAAGTCATGGCGACCGATCTCGACCTGCAAGTGGTCGAAACGATGAGCGCGGCCTCGGTTGAAACCCCCGGCGCAGTCACGGTCTCGGCGCACTTGCTGTTCGATATCGCCCGCAAATTGCCCGAAGGCTCGCAGGTTAGCCTCGAGACGGCCGAGAACCGCATGGAAGTCAAAGCGGGCCGCAGCCGGTTCAAATTGCCGACCTTGCCGCGCGATGATTTCCCGGTGATTGTTGAAGGCGATCTGCCCACTTCGTTCGAAATTCCCGCCCGCACGTTGGCGGAGATGATCGATCGCACCCGGTTTGCGATCTCGACCGAGGAAACCCGCTATTATCTCAACGGCATCTTCCTCCACGTCACCGACGAGGACGAGCCGGTGCTCAAAGCGGCGGCGACCGATGGCCACCGGCTNGCCCGGTTCACTCTGGCGCGGCCCGATGGCGCGGCCGGCATGCCCGATGTGATCGTCCCGCGCAAAGCGGTGGCGGAATTGCGCAAGCTGCTCGAAGAGGCGATTGACGGGGCGGTTCTGGTCGATTTGTCGGCTTCCAAGGTGCGCTTCACGCTCAGCGGTGAGGGCGGGGTGGTCCTGACCAGCAAGCTGATCGATGGCACATTCCCCGATTACAGCCGGGTGATCCCGACCGGGAATGACAAATTGCTCAAAGTCGATCCCAAATTGTTCTTCCAAGGGGTCGACCGGGTCGCCACAATTGCAACCGAAAAAACCCGCGCGGTCAAAATGGGCCTTGATGCGGACCGGGTGACCTTGTCGGTGACATCGCCCGATAACGGCAATGCGGCAGAGGAGCTGATGGGCTCCTATTCCAGCGACAGCCTCGAAATCGGTTTCAACGCCAATTATCTCAAGGATATTTTGGGGCAGTTTGATGCAGAAGAGATCGAATTGCATCTCGCCGATGCCGGGGCGCCAACGCTGATCCGCGAGGATGAGCACAGCCCGGCGCTCTATGTCTTGATGCCGATGCGCGTGTGATGCGCGCGGTTGCGGGGCTGATCGCCATCGCATGCGCGGCGGTGATCGCCCCTGCCATGGCGCAGGATGATCGCCCCGTATCGCCAGCGGCACCTCCAGCGGCGGCGACACAGGCATCGCCCTCCGACAGCGCGTTTCAACCCGCCTTCTCGCCCGAGGAAGATCTCGATTGCGCGATCTATATCGGGGCGATCATGGCCGAAACCGCGGCTGAAATGACGCCCGAAAGCCGGCTCGCACTGACCAGCGCCTATTTCTATTTCATCGGCCGCTACGAGGCGCAGCGCGGGCAGGACCTGACCCGTGCGCTCGAACAACGCTATGCCGCAATCGGGCAAAGCGACCCGCAAGCGATTGAACAGACATGCTCGGTGCGCGCGCGCGGATTTGCCGCGCGGGTGGAGGAAGCGGGCCGCGCCATTGCGCGCAGCGCAGCGGAAAATTGAGCCTGACCTGGCAAAGCGGGCGGATATGAGCGCGAGCGGGCATTCAGATAACCCAAACCCCCATGCCCGCGTGCGCATTTTCGGCACGGTCATATCGACCTATACCCGGATTGTTCAGATCGCGTGCGAGGAGGCCGGGCTCGCCCATGAAACCATCGCCACCCCGGCGCAAAGCCCCCAAAACCGCCATCCCTTTGGCAAATTGCCGGTCGTCGAAATGGACGGGCGCGAGCTGATCGAGAGCGTCGCGATCGCCCAATATATCGACAATGCGCACGCGGCCGGGGCGCTGCAACCGCACGATCCTTCTGCGCGCGCGGTGATGGATACATGGATTGCGCTGGCCAATAATTACCTGTTTCCGCTGTTTGAAAATGGCCTCGTCATGCCGTGGATTATGCACCGGGTTGCGCAATGGCCGATTGATCCGGACAAAATTAACCAGGCGCTGCCAAATATCAGCCGCGCTTTAGGGTTTGTTGAAGCTGAGCTGGCTAAGGATGGCGCATGGACAACGTCCGGCTTTACGCTGGCGGATGTGTTTTTGTACCCCGTCCTGCGCGGGCTCCAACTCACCCCGCAAGGCGAGGTCGGGATTGCACAATGCGATCATTTGTCCGCCTGGCTGGCCGTGACTGGAAATCGCGCGTCGATTGCCGCTACGCGGTGGGAAATTGAACCGCGATAGGCTAGGCCGGATCGTCAAAGGAGAGGAACGCACCATGACAATTGCCCAAGTCCAAATCCGCAAGGATGAACTCACCGATGCCATTATGGTGGAGAGCGATCCGGGCGCATTGGCCGATGGCGCGATCCGGTTGGAGGTCGAAAGCTTCTCGGTCACTGCCAATAATATCACCTATGCGGTGGTCGGGGATGGCTTTGGCTATTGGAATTTCTTCCCGGCCAAAGGCGGCGATAATGCCGGGCGCGGCGTGGTCCCGATGTGGGGCCATGCGCGGGTGATCGAAAGCAAGCATGACGAGATTGCGGTGGGCGAACGGCTCTATGGCTATTTGCCGATGGGCACCGGGCTCGACGTGGTGCCGGGCAATGTTTCGGCGAGCGGGTTTTTGGACATGACCGATTACCGCCAACCGATGAGCCCGATCTACAATCAATATGCGCGTCTGGCGGCCGATCCCGAACACGATCCCGCCAAAGAGGCGGAGCGGATGATTTACGGGCCGCTGTTCAAAACCGGTTTTCTGATCGAATATTTCATGCGCCAGGAAAACTGGTTCGGCGCCAAAGAAGTGCTGATCACCAGCGCCTCTTCCAAAACCGCAATGGGGTTGGCCAGCGTCGCGCGGCAAAACTCGCCGGGGGTCAAGCTGATCGGGCTGACCTCAACGCCCAATTGCGATTTCGTCGAGGAAACGGGCCTGTATGATGAGGTCTACGCCTATGAAGAGGTTGGCCATTTGCCGATCCATGATTGCGTCAGCGTCGATTTCGCCGGCAATGCCGAAGTGCTCGACCGGATCCACCACCATTTCACCAATATGCTCAAATATTCGTGCCTTGTCGGGGCGACCCATATCGATGCGCGCTCGGCTCTGGGCGATGCAGCGCCGCGGCCCGGACCCAATCCGACCCTGTTTTTTGCCCCCGATCACGGCATGGCGTTTTTCGCTGAACACGGCCCTGCCAAAGGGGGCGAGTTGATGGCCGGGGCATGGCACGCCTTTCTCGCGGCGGTGGACGGCGCGATCACGGTGGAGAAACATGCCGGGCTCGGCGCCGCGCGCACGACCTTTCTCGACATGGTGTCGGGCAAACTCGACCCGGCCAAGGGTATCGTGATCGAACCCTGAGCCGCAGAAGCTTGGGTCGAAGGGTCAGCATTCACGTTTGAGGTCGCCGGCAATGCGAGAGCGCGAAGGGGGCTTGCGCAATTGAACCAAGGCGCACCCTACGTTTGCTTGCGCTGCCAACGGGTGCCGACCGGCCGCTTATGGGCGGTCGCAATGGTTCGATGAAAGTCCGTTTGTTAGGGTGGAAGCGGAAGTTCGGCATTCCGAGCGTTGTTCCATAGCGCAGACTAGGAACGTCTGCTGGTCTCACTCAGTCTGAAATATCAGTGGGATTACCAAAGCCCGTTTCAGGAGAGAAGTTGACGCGCCACAACCGGCCCACGCCAGAGTCCTTATCCACACCGGAGACCAGAATGAGCGCACGGTCATCTGGTTCGCATACGACCACGGTGCTATCGATGTATGACAGTTTGGCAAAAAGCCCGCTTTGTATGGTCTTTGCTTCGAAGAGTTGATCTCCTTTCCGCGCGACCAGCGATCCGCGAACACCCTGCCGAGTAGCGGAATAGTGCAGATCGAATGCCACTGCTCCGCAATCTGAGCTCTCGCTTGCCGTGACAACGCGGGCAGGAGCGCCGCTGCGAATGACGATCGCCTCATTATTCGTTGATTGAATTGCGACCAACGCCAGCAAATATAGCATGAAATTTCCTTCCACCAGCACGCGTATCGCTCACGGTTAAGCCATCCTAAAACAACTTGGACTGTCTTTATCTCCTACGTCTAACGTCTTGATCTGGTGTTGACTAGTTGGAGCTGCAACCGCTCGTTTTAGGTCCGCGATTGGGTCGTGAGCAGACAAGCCTCTTTCGGCTGGCGGCAAAGAGAAACGGTCAGTCCGTTAACGAGACTGTCTCTGAGCCAGTTCTAAGACCGCTTCTGGGGGTGGAAGCGGACTTAACGCGCACATGCATTC
>JABSPI010000102.1 GCA_013214365.1 Erythrobacter sp. | reverse complement strand
TAAGGCAGCAAGGTGCACGCCGCCACGCGCGGGGATGGATCGCCTTTGCGTTTCACCACCATCCGGCTGCTGGCGCACATGATGGTCTTGGGGTCGATCGACAATATGTCCCAGCACGCAGTGGTGATCTCGGCGATATCGGCGGTGTCATCCATCGCCGGGAACAGCACCATTTGGGCCGCATCATCGGTGTCGATCGGCAGGTCAAGCTGCGCGAAGAGGCGCGCGAAACCGGCGCGCGCCTGTGCGTCATCCTCGTGTTCGAGATAGCGCCCTGCGACCGCGATGCGAAAGCCGGACTGCGCCAGCCAGACCAGCCCGTCGACCGCCTTGTCCCAGCTTATCCCGCGTTCCTGTTCGTGGATGGGTTGGGTGTAATGATCGAGGCTGACCCGGATGGTGAGGCGTTCGCGCCCGCGCAATTGGGTCAATTCTTGTTCAAACCGGCGCATCGGGCGCATCGCATTGGACAAGACCAGAACCTCGAACCCGCGGTCGAGACAGGCCTGAATGATGGCGATGATATCGGGGTTCATAAACGGTTCCCCCCCGGTCAGACCGATCTCGCGCGTGGGCATGTCATGCGCGGCGATCTCATCGAGATAGGCGGTCACCTCGGCCAGCGTGATATAGGCCAGCGCGTCGTTTTTGGGCGAGCTTTCAATATAGCAGGATTTGCACGCCAGATTGCACAATGTCCCGGTGTTGAACCACAAGGTGGAGAGCGCATCGAGATCGACAAAGGCGCGTTCATCGCCGCCATTTGTGCGATAGGGATCGCGAAATTTCCCGCGCGCCAGCGGGGCGGCATGTTCAAGAGAAAAGGGGGATGCATCGACAGCCATGCCCTGCCTCTAACGCAAAAGCCGCGGCGCTGTCGCCCTTAATTGCATGGCAATCGCGCGCAGCTATCGGATTTCGGGATAGTGATCGCCCAAACTCTCGCGCGCGCCCATCGCCCATAACAGGCACACTTTAAGATAGATGATATTGGCCCGCACGCTGCCCAATTGGGCAATCCGGCGATCCGATGTCCGGACCCATCGCCACAAGGGGCGCACCCGGCCCAACCGCGCAAATTTGAGGCACAAATCGGCATCTTCCATAATCGCCAGACGCGGATCGCATCCCCCGATCGCGGCAAAATCAGCGCGCCGGAAAAACATCGCATGATCGCCAAACAGCAAACGCACACCGCGCGCAAAGGCCAGCGGCCGCCCGATCAGCGGCGCGTACCAGACCTTGGCGACATTGTGCAGGCTCGACCCCCAGCGCGTGCCCCCTTCGCCCACCAGACGCGGCAGAAAACTCGACAGGGCAAGGCGATCATCGCGCATTGCAGCGCGCATCAAAGCGATCGCATCGCGGGGCAATTCGCTGTCGGCGTGGAGGATGCAGACAATATCGCCCATAGCCGCCCCAACCCCGGCATTGATTTGCGGCCCCCGCCCCGGTTGGGGACAGGTCAGGATGCGGATCGGGATTTGGCCCATGGTTTGAGGCGCGGTTTGAGATGCGGATTGGGCGCCGGCCTCGTCCGCCATCGCGCCCCCCATTTCGGCCGCTATTGTGATGGTGGCATCGTTGCTCCCGCCATCGGCGATCACGATTTCATCGGGCGCGGGATCGAGCGCGCGCAAATGGCTGAGCGTGCGCGGCAGGCTGTGCTCTTCGTTCAAAGTGGGGATGACGATGCTGAGTGTGGTCATCGCGCCAAATCCGGCCACCGCGCCAGATCGCCGGGCCGGTCGCAATCGGCCAGCATGTCGAGCATAGCAGGCGCAATGCCCATCTGGCCGAGCCGGCCAAGCGTTTGCGGCAGGACCTGATCAGTGCTCCACGGCATATCGACCAGCAATTGCGGCAGCGCGCGGCGCATCCCGATAAGGTAATATCCGCCATCCTCAGCAGGGCCGATCACCACCTCATGTGTGTCCAGCGCGCGCACCGCGGCATCGACGTGATGGGCGCGCAGATCGGGGGTGTCGGCCCCGAAAAAGATCACCGGTGCCTGCTGCGCGAAGGGGAGCAGACGGGCGCTCAGATCGCCCTCCTCCTGCTCCACCAGATCGGCATCAGGGCCCAGCCAGCGGGCAAATTGCGCCGCGCTGGCCCCGGTATAGGCGATGGTGAGCGCATGGCCGCTGGCGCGCAACGTGGTGTGGGTGCGCTGTGCCAGAATGCGGTGGATGTCGGCTGCGCCTTGGGGGCCGAGCGCGGGAATGAGCCGGGTCTTACACTGGCCCGGATCGGGAAAACGGACAAACAGGACAAGGCGCACATTCATAACCACACGCGCATATCCCATCGCCCGCGCGGTGAGGCAATCACTTTGCCGCCTACACCCCCGACAACAATCGCACGCCCACCACCAGAACCAGCGCCGCGGTCAGCCATCTGATCCATTTGAGCGGCAGGACCCGCACCGCCATCAAGCTGCCGATTTGCCCGCCGATCACCACCGCAATCAGCAGCGGCAGCGCCTCGGCCATGGCGCCGCCAAACATGGCAGGCCCGTGTTTGAGCATCTGCCCGCCCAGCCCGAACAGCGAATTGACCAGAATGAACAGGCTCGCAGTCGCCGCAATCGCGCGCGCATCGCGCCATTGGGTGAGGTGGAGCAGAGGGGCGAGGAATATCCCCCCGCCAATACCGACAAGGCCGGCAAGAAAGCCGATCGGGGCGGCGATAAATGGCATCGCTTTGGCAAAACGGGCCGCCCCGCCCGTCACAGTCTCGCCCGCCTCACGCACCGGAATGAGCATGGATCGCGGTCAGCACCAGGCTTGCCCCCAAAAGCAGCAGGAACGCCTCGCGCGCGATCGGGATTGTGCCGCCGATAAACGCCGCGGGCGCGGCCAGCGCGGTGAGCACAAGCGCGCCTTTCCACGGGGTCACTCCAGCACGGGCAAAGCGCCAGCTGGCCCCGGCCACCACCACAATATTGCACGCCAGCGCCACCATTGGCAGCACCCGGTAATCGAGCCCCGACAGCGCCAGCAAAGCGGCATAGGTCGAGCCCCCGCCAAACCCCACGCTGGCATAGAGCAGCGCGGTGAGGAAAAACCCCAGAACCAGCAGCGCGATCAGCGGCATGTCACACCCCGCCTATCGCTGCGCCCACACGCTTGTCCGGCCCGGCTCATTGGCGATCACGCCGACCCAGCCGATCCAGCCAGTCCAGCACACACCCAGCGATCAGAGCGAGGCCGCCTTGGCCGCCGGAATACCGGCCGCGCCATGGCAATGTTTATACTTGTTGCCCGACCCGCACGGGCACGGCGCATTGCGGCTGATTTCGAGATGGGCGTAGGGGTTTTCGGTGATCGCCCCGCCCGGACCGGCGGCGGCTTGCGGTGACCCGGCAAGCGAACCGAACAATTCGGGCCGCCGCGCCGAACCATCGCCATCATTGGAATTTTCCAACCCGGTCAATGGATCGATATGCCCGGTGAGGAAATCGGGCAGGTCGGGCAAAGCTTCGGGTGCTGGCGGGGCCTGAACCAATTCCACCCGCATCAAAATGCCGGTGACATCCTCGCGCAGAGTGTCGAGCAGGGTCTCAAACAGCGCAAAGGCTTCTTGCTTGTATTCGTTGATCGGCTGTTTCTGGGCGATCCCGCGCATCCAGATCACCTGACGCAGCGCGTCGAGCGTTGCGAGATGCTCTTTCCAGTGGAAATCCAACCGCTCAAGCAGGATCTGCTTTTCCACCCGGCGCCATTGATCGGGCGCATTGCGGGCGATTTTCTCGGCCATCATCTCGTCGGTCTGGGCGCGGATACGCTCTTCGAGGATTTCCTGCTCAACCTCGTCTTCCTCGAGCCATTCATCGATCGGAGGCGTGATCAACAACACCTCTTTGAGCTTGGTTTTGAGCCCCTCGACATCCCATTGTTCGGGATAGGACCCCATCGGACAATGGCTGTAGATGATCGAATTGACGGTGTCGTGACGCATATCGACCACCACATCATCGACCGCATTGGCATCCATGATTTCGGCGCGTTGTTCGTAGATGACCTTGCGCTGGTCGTTCATCACATCGTCGTATTGGACCACTTGTTTACGGGTGTCGTAATTGCGCGCCTCGACCTTTTTCTGGGCGGTTTCGATCGCTTTCGAAAGCCATTTCGACCCGATCGCCTCGCCATCTTCGAGGTTGGAATTCATCATTTTGGCAAACAAAGTGTCGGGGCCAAAAATGCGCAGCAAATCGTCTTCGAGACACAGGTAAAAGCGCGACAGACCCGGATCGCCCTGACGGCCTGAACGCCCGCGCAATTGGTTGTCGATCCGGCGCGATTCGTGCCGTTCCGTGCCCAGAACGAACAATCCGCCCGCTTCGAGCACTTTGGCCTTTTCCGCCGCAACCTCTTCCTTGATGCGGGTGATCTCGGCGTTTTTGACGATGCCGTCTTCCATCTCGCCCAGCTCGTCGTCGATCCGAAACTCGACATTGCCGCCGAGCTGAATATCGGTCCCGCGGCCCGCCATATTGGTGGCGATGGTGACCGCGCCAAGACGCCCGGCCTGCGCCACGATATGCGCCTCGCGCTCGTGCTGGCGGGCGTTCAACACTTCGTGTTTGACGCCTTCTTTATTGAGGAATTGCGACAACAATTCGGATTTCTCGATCGAGACCGTGCCGACCAGGATCGGTTGGCCGATATCGTTCTTTTCCTTGATCGCTTTGGCGATGGCTTTGAATTTATCCATCGTGTTCTTGTAGAATTCGTCTTCCTCGTCGATCCGTGCAACCGGAAGATTGGTCGGGATTTCGACCACATTGACCTTGTAAATGTCCCAGAATTCCGCCGCTTCGGTGGCCGCGGTGCCGGTCATGCCGGCCAGTTTGGGATACATCCGGAAATAATTCTGGAACGTGATCGAGGCCATGGTCTGGTTTTCCGGCTCGATCTTGACGCCTTCCTTGGCCTCAACCGCCTGGTGCAGACCGTTGGACCAACGCCGCCCGTCCATCATCCGGCCGGTGAATTCGTCGATGATCACGACCTTGTCGTCCTTGACGATGTAATTGTCGTCGCGGTGGAACATATGCACCGCTTTCATCGCCTGATCGAGGTGGTGGACGACCTGCGTGTTTTCAACGTCATACAGATTGTCGGTTTCCAACAATCCCTTGTTCGCGAGCAATTCCTCAACCTGGTCCAACCCTTCTTCGTTGAACTGGATGTTTTTGGTCTTCTCGTCCTTTTCGTACCAGTCTTCGGGGATCTCTTTGGCGACCTCGTCGAGCTTTACATAGAGATCCGATTTGTCCTCGGTCGGGCCGGAAATAATCAGCGGCGTGCGCGCCTCGTCGATCAGGATGGAATCGACCTCATCCACAATCGCGTAATTGAACGGGCGCTGCACCATCTGGGCGCGCTCATGCTTCATATTGTCGCGCAGGTAATCAAACCCGAACTCGTTATTGGTGCCATAGGTGATGTCGGCATTATACGCATCGCGCTTGTCCGGCTCCATCATATTGGGGACGATCACCCCGACGCTCAGACCCAGCCAATTATACAGCTGGCCCATCCATTCCGCATCGCGCCGCGCAAGGTAATCATTGACCGTGACCACATGCACGCCCTTGCCCTCGATCGCGTTGAGATAGACGCCCAAAGTCGCCATCAAGGTCTTGCCCTCACCGGTGCGCATTTCAGCGATTTCGCCGCGTTGCAGGACAATCCCGCCGATCAATTGCACATCGAAATGGCGCATGCCCAAAACCCGCTTGGACGCCTCGCGCACTGTGGCGAAGGCTTCGGGCAGGATGTCATCGAGCGTCGATCCATTGTCGAGCTGTTCGCGGAATTTGGCGGTCTGCGCTTGCAGAGCCTCGTCCGAGAGACCTTCGATGATCGGTTCGAGCGCGTTGACCTTGGCGACCACTTTGCCAAGCGATTTGACATAGCGGTCATTGGACGAGCCGAAGACGGATTTGACGATTTTGTTGAACATGGGTTTTGCAAAAAGCCTTTGAAATCTGCCAGCATGCCGATGCGGTGTCGCGGGGCGGCGTGCCTTGTAAAATGGTGCTGTATGGGAGGGTGCCGGTGATTTGTCGCGATCAGCGATTGCGGCACGGGAGGGGGATCAGACAATCACAGTGCAAAGCGATAAGCGCACAAGCCAGCCGCGCCTTTACGCGCATCGGCGGTGGTCAAACCGATTGTCTGTCTAAGATCTATTCCAGAGCGCGGTCGGGCCCGATGATGACGGGCGCATGCATGACGGCGGGAGCGGGCCATGTGCGGATGCGCGGCTGGCGCGCAATCCAGCGCCGGGCACACGCGCTGCGCGCGATCTGGCACGGGCTATTCTCGCTGTGCGCGGTGTCGCTCACCTTGGTCAGGGCCGAGGCATCAAACACCATATTGTCGAGCGCACTCGCCTGCGCCGGCGATTGCAGCGCAGCAAGCCCGGTGAACAGGGCAAACAAAGTGAGCAGATGACGACGGGTCATGATGCAAGCCTAGATAGAGAGCGCGAGTGGATTCGTCCACCGCCTGCCGCACCTTTTCCTAGCGGCCCATTATGACTGCAACCTTTACACCGGCGTTTACAGCGGCAAACCGCAATTCTAAGGCCAAAGGATGGATCTCGAAACCTCCCCCCTCGCCCTGCCCTTTCCCGATATGCCCGCAATTGACGGGGTCACTTTGCGCGTGGCACGCGCGCGATATAAGGAATGGGACCGGTGCGATCTGACCTTTGTCGAATTGGCCGAAGGGACCAGCCTTGCCGGGGTCTTCACTCAAAGCGCATGCGCCTCGTCCGAGGTGGAATTGGGCCGCGAACAGGTCAAATCGGGCCGCGCGCGCGCCGTGATCGTGAATGCGGGCAATTCCAACGCCTTTACCGGCCATCGCGGACGCGAGGCGGTCGAGGCGATCCAGGCGCAAATGGGCGCGGCATTGGGCTGCGGCGCGGATGATGTGTTGGTTTGCTCAACCGGCGTGATCGGCGTGCCCTTGCCCAAAGACCGCGCCAAAGCGGGGATCGAGGCGGTCTTGCAAGCGCCGCCTTGCACATGGGAAGAGGCCGCTGCCGCGATCAACACCACCGACACATTCAACAAAGGCGCGCATGCATCCGCAATCGTGGGCACCGCCACGGTCAATGTGTGCGGCATTATCAAAGGGTCGGGCATGATCGCCCCCGACATGGCCACCATGTTGGGCTATATCTTCACCGATGCCGATGTCGCGCCCGGTTTCCTGCAGGAATTGCTGAACGCGGCCAATGCGCAAAGCTTCAGCTGCATCACGGTCGATGGCGACACCTCGACCAGCGACACGATATTGGCCTGTGCCACGGGCAAATCGGGCGCGCCGCGGATCACCGGTTGGGACAGCGAAGGCGCCGATGCCTTTGCCGCGGCGTTGGGTGATGTGTGCCGCAATCTGGCGCAATTGGTGGTGCGCGACGGCGAAGGGGCGTCCAAATTCATCGAAGTGCGCGTCAGCGGCGCGGTCAGCGATGACAGCGCGCGGCGGGTCGGGCTGGCGATTGCCAATTCGCCGCTGGTCAAAACCGCGATTGCGGGCGAGGATGCCAATTGGGGCCGCGTGGTCATGGCGGTGGGCAAAGCGGGCGAACCGGCGGACCGCGACCGGCTCTCGATCGCGTTTGGCGGCGTGTGGGCGGCGCGCGAGGGGGTGCCAGTGGATGATTATGACGAGGCCCCGGTGGCCGCGCATCTCAAAGGACAACATATCGATCTGGCGGTTGAATTGGGTATGGGCGATGGCGCAGCGCGGGTTTGGACCTGTGACCTGACGCATGGCTATATCTCTATCAACGCCGATTACCGGAGCTGACATGACCGAATTTTCCGCGCTTGATGCCGAAATCCGCGACCTTTTGCGGTTCGCTTCCGAACGCTCGATCCTGCCCCGTTTTCAGGCGTTGGCCGCGGACGAGATCGAGATGAAGGGCGACAATGACCCGGTCACGATTGTTGACCGCGAGGTGGAGAATTTTCTGTCCGAAGCGCTCACCAAACTGGCCCCCGATATCGCAATTGTGGGCGAGGAAGCGGTGGCGCAGGACCCGGGCGTGCTGGATAAATTATCGGGCGCGTGCTGGATCATCGACCCGCTCGACGGGACCGCCAATTACACCGAGGGCAAACACCCTTTCGGCACGATCATCGCGCTCGCGGATGCGGGCGTTGCGGTGGCCGGGTGGCTATATGATCCGCGGCGCGACCGGCTGTGCCATGCGCGCGCGGGCCAGGGGGCATTCGTCAATGGCGAGCGGATCACCGCCAAAACCACCGGGCAAACCCCGCCGGTCACCGCGGTCAGCCGGATTTTCCTCAGCGATGA
>JABSPI010000101.1 GCA_013214365.1 Erythrobacter sp. | reverse complement strand
GGGTGATCGACAGGGTTCTTAGCAACACCACGTGTGAGCGGGCGACGGCCCTTCCAACGGGTGCGGCCAGCTTTGCCGAAATTCTGGTTCTGGTTGTCGGGGTTCGAAACCGCCCCAACCGTCCCCATGCAATCAGCACGCAGATAACGCTGCTCGCCCGAGTTCAAACGCACAATCACCATCCCGCGGTCGCGACCGACGAGTTGGACATAGGCGCCTGCCGAACGGGCGATCTGACCACCCTTGCCCGGCTTCATCTCGACATTGTGACAGATCGTGCCCACCGGCATTTGACCGAGCAGCATGGCATTGCCAGGCTTGGTGTCGGTCTTCTCACCAGCAACCACCGTGTCACCAACAGCCAAACGCTGAGGGCAGATGATGTAAGCCAGCTCGCCGTCTTCGTACTTAAGCAGCGCGATGAAGGCAGTGCGGTTGGGATCGTATTCGATCCGCTCAACCGTCGCGGGGACATCCCACTTGCGACGCTTGAAGTCGATGAAACGATATTTCTGCTTGTGACCGCCAGCAATACCACGCGAGGTCACGTGGCCTTTGTTATTGCGGCCACCGGTCTTGCGCTTGCCTTCGGTGAGCGACTTGACCGGACCACCTTTGTGGAGACCGGACTTGTCGACCAAAATCAGGCCACGGCGTGCCGGGCTTGTCGGTTTATAATTCTTGAGTGCCATGATCTAAATCCGCCTCAAAGGTTAAGAGTGTAGTCGATCATGCCCTCACCTTCAGCGAGACGCACAACGGCTTTCTTGAAGTCCGAACGCTTGTAGGGCTTGCCCTTCCAGCGCTTTGTCTTGCCTTTGGTAAGGATGGTATTCACCGATACGACCTTGGTGTCGTAAATGGCTTCAACCGCTTCTTTGATCTGCGGCTTGGTCGCATCGGTCGCCACCTTAAACACCACCGCGTTTGATTCCGACGCCATGGTCGATTTCTCGGTGATGTGCGGAGCGAGGATCACGTCATAGTGCCGCGTGTCGATTTCTTTAGCCTTAGCCATTGAAGCGCGCCTCCAGCTTAGCGACAGCATCCTTGGTCAGAACCAGGGTGTCGTGGTTGAGGATGTCGTAGACATTGGCACCAGCAGCCGGAAGGACGTTGACACCCTTGAGGTTACCAGCGGCCTGACGGAACCCAGCATCGACGGTTTCGCCGTCGATCACGAGCACCTTGCCTGCGAACCCATGCTTTTCAAAGTGACCTTTGAGAACTTGGGTTTTGGCGTCTTTCAACTCAAGCTTGTCGACCACCACCAGGCCATCCTTGGCTTTGGTGCTGAGCGCCATCTTCAGACCCAATGCACGGATCTTCTTGTTGAGCGACTGGTTGAAGTCACGCTTGCGAGCACCGTGAGCCTTACCGCCGCCGATAAAGATCGGGGCTGCACGGTCACCGTGACGCGCACCACCTGATCCTTTTTGCGCACCAAACTTCTTACCGGTGCGCGCCACGTCCGAACGCTCACGCGTCGGTCGAGCAGTGCCACGGCGGTTTTCGAGCTGCCAAGTGACAACACGGTGCAGGATGTCAGCACGCGGTGTTACACCGAATACGTCATCCGACAGTTCAATGTCGCCGCCGGCTTTGCCGTCGATTTTCTGGACCTTCACCTTCATGGTTTAGCCCTCCTTGTTTTCGTCGCTGGCAGGAGCGTCTGCTTCCGGCGCAGGAGTGTCAGCAGCTTGCGGCGCTGCGGTTTCTTCGGCGACAGGAGCATTGGCTTCAACAATAGCACCGGGGAACGGCAGGTCGTCAGGCATCGAAACCTTGACCGCATCGCGCACCAGCAGCCAGCCATTCTTAGAGCCGGGAACCGAACCCTTGATGAAAAGCAAACCACGATCAGCATCCGTGCGAACCACTTCGAGGTTCATTTGGGTGCGTTGACGGTCGCCCATATGGCCGGCCATCTTCTTGCCCTTGAACACGCGGCCCGGATCCTGACGGTTACCCGTCGAACCGTGCGAACGGTGAGAGATCGAGACACCGTGCGTTGCACGCAGACCACCAAAGCCCCAGCGCTTCATCGCACCAGCAAAGCCCTTACCCTGGGTGTGGCCGGTGATATCGACCTTCTGCCCAGCAAGGAAGTGATCAGCGCTGATCAGCGAACCAACCGGCACGAGGCCTTCTTCGCTTTCAACACGGAATTCTGCAACGCGCTTCTTGAGGCCGACACCGGCTTTCCCAAAATGCTCGCGCTGCGGCTTAGCAACGTTCTTCTGTTTCGCTTCACCCGCACCCAACTGAACAGCAAAATAGCCATCCGTATCTGCGGTGCGGTGCGAGACAACCTGACAATCTTCCAATGCCAGAACGGTCACAGGCACGTGCCGGCCGTCCTCCTGGAAGAGGCGGGTCATCCCAACCTTCTTTGCGATCACGCCAGTGCGCATCGTCTTTACTCCTTACAGAGGCACCCAAGGGACCATCCCAGAGGTGCGTGCGGAACGCCGCTTTGCATTGGCGCTCCAATCAACCCAAATTTTTATGCTGCATGCCCCGTCCGGGCTGATGCCGCCCTCCACCGCTTATGGTGGGGTTTGGCGAGACGGAGGACGCAGCCCGGGCTGTCAGTTCCCGAAGGAACACCCGGCGGTATCCAGATGTCTTGCGGGCCGTTACCGGCCAGCGGGGCCATCAGGGGCCCAAAACTCTCAGAGCAGTTTTGCGTCCCCTCTGCGGGACGGTGAAATCGCGCGCGCCTTAGGCCAGCTTGATCTCGACATTCACACCAGCCGCCAGATCGAGCTTCATCAGCGCATCGACGGTCTGGGCGTTGGGCTGCACAATGTCGAGCAGCCGCTTGTAGGTGCGCACCTCGAACTGCTCACGCGACTTTTTGTCGATGTGCGGGCCGCGGTTCACGGTGAATTTCTCGATGCGCGTCGGCATGGGAATGGGGCCACGAATAAGAGCACCCGTGCGGCGTGCGGTGTCAGCAATCTCACCAGTTGCCTGGTCGAGAACGCGGTGGTCGAACGCCTTAAGGCGAATGCGGATATTCTGTGCTTCCATTACCTATACCGATGCGAAAGAGCCAAGGAACGTTGCCGCCCCTAAAATATAAAAGGACCACCCAGTTCCGGTTCACCAGAAGGGAGGCCCCATGAATTTGGTTACAACGGAAACGAATCTCCGTCGAAGTTGGCGCGCGTATATCGACAGTGCGGGATTCTGGCAAGCCCGAAATGCCAACGAATGTCACGCCAGTGCTGTGCTCCCTACTCCGGCTACAAACCAAAATGGGGCTCACATAAAATGGGGGCCGGAACTCATCGAGCTCCGGCCCCCGAATTTTTGATGCCCCAATGGAGCGTCAGCTTACTTGGTGATCTTTGCAACCACGCCCGAGCCGACGGTGCGGCCGCCTTCGCGGATCGCGAAACGCAGACCTTCGTCCATAGCGATCGGTGCAATCAGCTTAACGCCGATGGTCACGTTGTCGCCAGGCATAACCATCTCGGTGCCTTCGGGAAGGATCACTTCGCCGGTCACGTCGGTGGTGCGGAAGTAGAACTGCGGACGATAGTTGGCGAAGAACGGCGTGTGACGGCCACCTTCGTCTTTCGACAGCACGTAAACTTCTGCGCTGAACTCGGTGTGCGGGGTTACCGAACCCGGCTTGGCGAGAACCTGACCACGCTCAACTTCATCACGGCCAACGCCGCGGATCAGAGCACCGATGTTGTCACCAGCTTCACCCGAGTCGAGCAGCTTGCGGAACATTTCGACGCCGGTCACGGTCGTCTTGGTGGTGTCCTTGATGCCGACGATTTCAACTTCGTCGCCAACATTGACGATGCCGGTTTCAACACGGCCGGTCACAACCGTACCACGGCCCGAGATCGAGAACACGTCTTCGATCGGCATCAGGAAGTCTTTGTCGACGGGACGGTCGGGCTGCGGGATGTTTTCGTCAACAGCAGCCATCAGTTCACGGATCGAGTTTTCACCGATTTCCGGGTCACGACCTTCAAGAGCGGCCAGAGCCGAACCCTTGACGATAGCGATGTTGTCGCCGTCAAAGCCATACTCGCTGAGCAGTTCACGAACTTCCAGTTCAACCAGCTCGAGGATTTCTTCGTCGTCGACCTGGTCAACCTTGTTCATGTACACAACCAGAGCCGGCACGCCGACCTGACGTGCGAGCAGGATGTGCTCACGAGTTTGCGGCATGGGGCCGTCAGCAGCGTTCACAACCAGGATAGCGCCGTCCATTTGCGCGGCACCGGTGATCATGTTCTTCACATAGTCAGCGTGACCCGGGCAGTCGACGTGTGCGTAGTGACGCGCATCGGTTTCATACTCAACGTGTGCCGTCGAGATGGTGATGCCGCGCTCACGCTCTTCGGGAGCCTTATCGATGTTTGCAAAATCGACAGCCGAACCCAGAACCTTGGTGATCGCCGCGGTCAGGGTGGTTTTGCCGTGGTCAACGTGACCGATGGTGCCGACGTTTACGTGCGGCTTATTACGCTCAAACTTTTCCTTCGCCATTTCTCAATAACCTTCTTTTGAAATTTGCGTTTTTAGCGGGAGAAAAGGCGGGCCCGCTGAATCAGGCGCCGCCCCTAGCTGTTGCAGCCTGCTTACGCAAGCTTCTCCTTAACCTCTTGCGCCACGCTCGCTGGAACTTCGTCGTAATGCGAGAACTGCATTGTGTACTGCGCACGCCCTTGCGTGAACGAGCGCAGTTCATTGACGTAGCCAAACATATTGGCGAGCGGGACAAATGCTTCGACCGCCTGGGCGTTGCCGCGGCTGTCTGTGCCTTGGATCTGACCACGACGACTGTTGAGGTCACCGATCACGTCCCCGAGATAGTCTTCAGGGGTGAGAACTTCGACCTTCATCACCGGCTCAAGCAACTTGATCCCGGCCTTCTGCGCCGCGTCGCGCATCGCGCCGCGACCCGTGATTTCGAAAGCCACGGTGCTGGAGTCGACGTCGTGATACTTGCCGTCGATCAGGCGGATGGTGAAGTCGATGATCGGGAACCCGACCAAATGACCGCTCTCTGCCTGCTCGCGCATGCCCTTTTCGACCGACGGGATATATTCGCGCGGAATGTTACCGCCCTTGATCTCGTCTTCGAAAATGATGCCCTGACCGCGTTCACCCGGGGTGACTACAACCTTGGCTTCACCAAACTGACCCGAACCACCCGACTGTTTCTTGTGGGTGTAGGTCAGTTCGACTTCGCGGCCGAGCGATTCGCGGTAAGCCACCTGCGGCGCACCAACATTCGCTTCAACCTTGAACTCACGCTTCATGCGATCAACCAGGATGTCGAGGTGAAGTTCACCCATCCCTTTGATGATCGTCTGACCGCTTTCATGGTCGGTCGAAACGCGGAATGAGGGATCTTCAGCAGCCAGACGATTGAGCGCAACGCCCATCTTTTCCTGGTCGGCCTTGGTCTTGGGCTCAACCGACAATTCGATAACCGGATCGGGGAATTCCATCCGCTCAAGAATGATCGGATTGGCCGGGTCACACAGCGTGTCACCGGTCGTGGTTTCCTTCAGACCCGCGATTGCAACGATATCGCCGGCAAATGCCTCTTCGATGTCCTCACGCTCGTTGGAATGCATCAGCAACATACGGCCGATCTTTTCCTTCTTCTCCTTGACCGAGTTCATCACGCTGCCCTTGGACAGGTGACCCGAATAGATGCGAGTGAAGGTGAGCGAGCCGACAAACGGATCGTTCATGATCTTAAAGGCCAGAGCCGAGAACGGCTCATCATCTGACGAAGGACGCTCGGCTTCGGTTTCTTCCTTGCCCGGGACAATACCCTTAATCGCATCCACATCGAGCGGCGACGGCATGTAGTCGATGACCGCATCAAGCAAAGGCTGAACGCCCTTGTTCTTAAACGCAGAACCACACAGAACTGGCACAAACGCCTGCTCCAGCGTACCCTTGCGGATCAGCGCCTTGAGCGTTTTCGCATCGGGCTCTTGCCCTTCGAGATAGGCTTCCATCGCGTCATCGTCTTGCTCAACCGCAAGCTCGATCAGCTTCTCGCGGTATTCCGCCGCTTCGTCAGCCATATCATCAGGGATCGGACCGAAAGAATATTCCGCGCCCAGATCTTCGTTCTTCCAGGTGATCGCCCGCTGGTTCACAAGGTCAACCAGACCCGAGAGCGAGCTTTCAATGCCGATCGGCAAATACAGCACAGCCGGCGTCGCACCCAGACGATCGATGATCGACTGAACACAATATTTAAAGTCAGCGCCCGTGCGGTCGAGTTTGTTGATGAAACACATCCGCGGGACAGAATATTTGTCAGCCTGACGCCACACAGTTTCAGATTGCGGCTCAACCCCGGCAACCCCGTCGAAACATGCAACCGCGCCGTCGAGCACGCGCAGCGAACGCTCAACTTCAATCGTGAAGTCAACGTGACCTGGCGTGTCGATGATGTTGATCCGGTGCTTCGGCGTGTTTTCACGCAGAGCCTTGGGATCACCCATCGGGTCCATATCGGCGTCTTCCGGGTTCCAGAAGCACGTGGTCGCAGCCGACGTGATCGTGATGCCGCGTTCCTGCTCCTGCTCCATCCAGTCCATCGTCGCAGCGCCATCATGCACTTCGCCGATCTTGTAGGATTTGCCGGTGTAATAGAGGATACGCTCGGTCGTGGTGGTCTTGCCGGCATCGATGTGGGCCATGATGCCGATATTACGATAACGCTCCAGCGGATATTCGCGGGCCATATCAGTTTCCTTAAAATATGTGGGGGCCGCCTGTTACGGTCAGCACCCCATATAGTGACGAATGTGAAAGGCGAAAGACGCGTCCCCCGCCCTGTTCACAATTCTTACCAACGGTAATGCGAGAAAGCGCGGTTCGCGTCCGCCATGCGGTGCGTATCTTCGCGCTTCTTGACGGCGTTGCCGCGATTGTTCGCTGCATCCATCAACTCACCCGAAAGACGCGCGCTCATCGTGGTCTCGGGGCGGCCGCGTGCGGCACCGATCAACCAACGAATAGCCAGCGCCTGGGCACGCTCGGGGCGAACCTCGACCGGCACCTGATAGGTCGCACCACCAACACGGCGGCTGCGCACTTCAACCTGCGGCTTCACATTGTTGAGCGCATCGTGGAACAATTGCACCGGATCCGCTTTGGCCTTGGCCTCAACCGCATCAAGCGCAGAATACACGATACCTTCTGCAACGGCTTTCTTACCGTCGAGCATCAGGTTGTTCATGAACTTTGACAAAACCTGATCACCAAACTTGGGATCGGGCAGAATGACCCGTTTCTCGGGACGACGACGACGTGACATTTTCGTTTAACTCCTTCGGAGTGCGGCGGACCATCCGATCCGCCTTGCGGTGCCAGCCCTCTCCCCCGCCCTTCCAACCGGAAGGCTACCTTTGGAGGTAGAAGGGCGGGAAAGAGGACTGTCCCCGCGATGAAACTCTAACTCGGCTCCGGTCTGCTCCCTCA
>JABSPI010000100.1 GCA_013214365.1 Erythrobacter sp. | reverse complement strand
TCGATTTCCTTGACCGCCATGATTGCCGCTTTGCAATTGAGCGTGTCAAACACGGTTTCAATCAGGATGAAATCGCACCCGCCATCAACCAAAGCCTCGGCCTGTTCGCGGTAGATTTCTTTGACCTCGTCAAAATCAACTTCGCGAAAACCGGGATCTTCGACATCGGGGCTGAGCGAGAGGGTCTTGTTGGTTGGGCCCATCGCTCCGCATACAAATCGCGGCATACCGTCCTTGGCGCTGGCCTCATCGCAGGCCTCGCGGATCACTTTGGCAGCCGAGATATTGATCTCGCGAACCAGATTTTCTGCGCCATAATCGGCCTGGCTGATCCGGTTGGCGTTGAATGTGTTGGTCGCCAAAATGGTCGAGCCGGCCGCGATATACCCATCGCAAATGGCGCGGATCACATCAGGCTGGGTCAGGTTGACGAGGTCATTATTGCCCTTTTGATCCATCTCTAGCCCGGTTTCGCCGGCATATTGCTCGGCGCTCAGCTTGGCGTTCTGGATCGCGGTGCCATAGGGGCCGTCCTTGATCAGGATGCGCGCTTTGGCTGCATCATTGATCCGCTCGCGGGCGGTGGCCGCATAATTCATAGCGCCTCTCCGATCGGGCGTTTGCCGAGCATGTGGCAAATCGCATAGCTCAATTCAGCCCGGTTCAAAGTGTAGAAATGGAACTCGCGCACGCCGCCTGCATAAAGCTTGCGGCACAATTCAGCAGCGATCGTNGCCGACACCAATTGGCGCGCTTCGGGGCGNTCATCGAGCCCNTCGAACAGACCTTCCATCCAAGCAGGGATCGCGGTCCCGCACAGGCCGCTCATCTTTTGCACCGCGGCAAAGCTCATCACCGGCATAATGCCCGGCACAATCTCGGCATCGATACCGGCTGCTGCCGCCTTGTCGCGGAAGCGGAAGAAACATTCAGGATCGAAGAAGAATTGCGTGATCGCCCGGTCTGCACCGGCGTCAAACTTGGCTTTGAGATTGTCGATATCGGCCTGCGCATCCGGAGAATCGGGGTGCACTTCGGGATAGGCGGCGACCGAAATCTCGAAATCCGCGATTTTCTTCAATCCCGCGATCAAATCGATCGCATTGGCATAGCCGCCGGGATGCGGGGCATATTTGGCCGCGCCATCAGGCGGATCGCCGCGCAGCGCAACGATATGCCGGATCCCGCTTTCCCAATAATGCCGGGCCACCTCGTCCACTTCCTCGCGCGTGGCATTGACACAGGTCAGATGCGCAGCGGCGGGAATATTGGTTTCCTGATTGATCCGCACCACTTGTTCATGCGTGCGTTCGCGGGTCGACCCGCCCGCGCCATAGGTAACCGACACAAAGCGCGGGCCCAGCGGAGCAAGCGTCGCCATCGACCCCCACAAGGTTTCGGCCATCTTCGCGGTCTTGGGCGGGAAGAATTCAAAGCTGATCGCGATATCGCCCGGCAAACCGGAAAACAGCGGCGCATCCAGCGCGGTGCGGGCTTCGTGCAATTGGTTGAGTGTCGGGGTCATAAGTTAGGCTTCTTTTCGGGAGAGGTTCGAAATGTCGGCATTGGGGGATGCATGGCGCGCGGCGATCCAGATCTTGACCACCAATTCCCCCCCTTCGAGCGGAATCGGAGCGGATGGTGCAAAGCCTGCATTGCGCAGCAATTCGCGCATTTGCCGATCCGAGAAACCCAGCCGCGCATGCTGGTGACGGCTGCGCAATTCCTCGCGGTCATGCGCGGCAAAATCGACAATGGCGATTTGCCCGCCGGGGCGAATGACGCGGGCGGCCTCGGCAATGGCGAGCGCAGGATCCGCGGCGAAATGCAGAACCTGGTGAAACACCACCGTGTCAAAACTGCGATCGTCAAGGGGCAGTTCGCCAAAATCCCCCTGCACCAGATCGATCTGCGCTGCGGGCAAATGCTGCAATTTGGCCCGCGCCACTTTGAGCATTTCGAGATTCTTGTCGAGCGCAACCACCCGTTCTGCATGCGGGGCCAGCATTTCCGCCATCCGGCCGGTACCGGTCCCGACATCCAAGACCGCGCCCAATGGCTTGCCGGCCAAGGCGCTGCGCAATTCGTCCTCTACCGTCTCGTCGGGCGAATGCAGCGCGCGCAATTCATCCCAATCGCGCGCATGGCGGGCAAAATATTGCTCCGCTCCCGCCTCGCGGGCCTTGCGGATCGCCGCCAACCTGCGGCGGTCATCCTCGCAGGTTTTGCCGAAAGCCGGATTTTCCCGCTCTGCCACTGCGAGCATGTGATCCAGCGCCAATATCACCGGATCGGCATTGTCGCGCCCGCTGGTCGCGCGCAGGAACACCCAGCTGCCTTCGCGCTGGCGTTCAGCCAGGCCTGCATCACACAAAATCCCGACATGGCGCGAAACCCGCGGCTGACTTTGGCCCAGCACTTGTGCCAATTCACCCACCGCCAATTCCATCGTAGACAGCAGTCGCGCGATGCGCAGACGCGTGGGATCGGCCAATGCCTTGAAGATGGTATCAATCGCCATACAACAGCATATAAAGATATTTTTATATGTGTAAATGGCCTTGCAAAAACTTGCTTTAGGCTATCCTTTTGGCGCCATCGCTGGGGCAAAACACGCCCGCATTGCACGGCGCAGCCACCGCCACAATATCCTCCACCAATTGCGCAGGGGCAAGCGCAACCAGCGACCCGCCAAATCCGCCCCCGGTCAAGCGCACCCCGCCGGCATCGCCCAGGACCTGCGATATGGCGTCGAACAGGTGGTCGATCGCGGGCACGCTGGCCTCGAAATCGTCGCGATAGGAGGCGAAGCTGTCGCGCATCAGCCGCGCAATTGCCAAGCTATCGCCGGTTATGAGCGCCTGTGAAAATGCGCGGACGCGGGCGATTTCGGTGACGATATGGCGCGCGCGGGCATATTCGACATCGCCAAGTTGGCCCCGATCCGCCACCAATTGATCGGGTGAGACATCGCGCAAGCTGGCAACGCCGTAATGGCGCGCGGCTGCCTCGCATTGGGCGCGGCGTTCATTATACGGGCTGTCGCCGAGGCTGTGGCGAATGCCGCTGTCGATAATCACCAGCGCAAGATCGCCGGGCATGGGGATATGGCGATATTCCAGATCGCGGCAATCGAGCAAAAGCGCGGTGCCCGCCGACGCACAGGCCGAGGCCATCTGATCCATGATACCGCATTGCGTGCCGACAAAGTGATTTTCCGTTTTCTGGGCAATTTGCGCCAGTTTTTGAGGGGCTTGCACCATTCCCGACCAGTCGGACAGCGCCAGACCACAAACGACCCCTAAAGCGGCAGAGGAGGACAGACCGGCACCCAGCGGCACATTGCCCGCAATCGCCAGCCGCGCGCCGGCGAGGCTACCACCATCCTGCTCAAGGTAGTGCGCGACGCCGCGCAGATGGCGGGTCCACTCATCCCCGGCAGGCTCAATCGCGCCGCCAATCTCAAAACCATCGCGCGCGCCATCCAAATCGAGCGCGACCGCCTCAATCCGCCTATCCTTGCCCGGCCCGATCGCGATCATCGTTTCGCGGTCGATCGCGCAAGGCAGAACGAGCCCGTTATTATAATCGGTGTGCTCCCCGATCAGGTTGACGCGGCCGGGCGCGGCGTAAATCGCCTCCGGCTCCTCGCCATAGGCGGCGCGGTAACCGGCGCGCACACGCTCCAACAATGTGTCGCGCGGGGTCATTGTGCGTCCAGATAATGCTCGGTGCCGCTCACATCGCGCAGCATCTGCGCCGCGCGTTCAGGCGTCAGATCGCGCTGCGGCTCGGCCAGCATTTCATAGCCGACCATGAATTTGCGCACGCTCGCCGAGCGCAGGAGCGGCGGGTAGAAATGGGCATGGAGCTGGAAATGGTCGCGCCCAGCCTCGGCCTCCACCTCGCCTTCGCAATCGCGGACAAAAGGCGCCTGATGCCAGCCCATCGAATAGGGAAAGCTGGTCTTGAACACATTNTCATAGCGCGTTGTCAGCGCCTTCAAAATGGCGGCAAGGCTCATGCGGCGGCGCGGTGCCAGTTCAGGAAGGCGAGACACCTCGAACCGGGGCAAAAGCAATGTCTCAAACGGCCAGGCCGCCCAAAAGGGCACAATAACGAGCCAATCCTCGTTGATCTCGACCACCCGCTCGCCTGCTTCGACCTCATGCTCGGCCACATCGATCAGCATCCGGCGCAGATATTCCTGGCGGTGGGACCATTGATTGTCATCGGCCACGCGCAGCTCATCGGGCACATGGCCCGTTGCCCAGATCTGTCCGTGGGGATGCGGGTTTGAACACCCCATCATCGCGCCCTTATTCTCGAAAATCTGCACCGCGGCAAAGCGGGCGCCCAATTCCTCGGTCTGCGCCGCCCAGACATCGATCACCTCGCCCAGTTCGGCCAAGGACAGGCGCGGCAAAGTCTTGGAATGATCGGGCGAAAAGCAGATGACGCGGCACGCCCCCTTGGTGGTTTCGGCGCGAAACAATCCGTCATCCGATCCGCTTGCCTCCTGCCCATCAAGCAGAGCGGGAAAATCATTATCAAAGACATAGACGCCGTCATAATCGGGGTTCACCGCCCCGCCCTTGCGGCTATTGCCCGGGCACAGATAGCACCCCGCATCATAAGACGGCGCGGGCGGGTCGGGTTCGGCCTCTTCCCCCTGCCACGGGCGATCGAGCCGGTGGGGCGAGACCTGCACCCACCGCCCGGTCAAGGGGTTGAAGCGCCGGTGCGGCTGGGCAAAATCTACCTTCATGCGCTCTTAGCCCTTTGCCACCAACGGTTGAGCTCGGCCCGGTTGCCCAGCACCACCCGGTTGACCACGAGCGCCGCGATCACGCTGCTCACCAGGGTTACGACCATGAAGTCGATATAATGCATCGCGATATAGCCTGCAGGCTGGAGCTGGAATGTGTAGGCCCCGTAAAGCGACACACCCCAGATCACCCCGCCAATCGCAGCGGGCGCGGCGACATTGCGGAACATGAGCCCCGCCACAAACGCGCTCAAAATCGGCATTGAGAGCAAACCGTTCAATTGCTGCAACAAATTGATGATCGAAAATTCGGTCGGATCGGCGCTGGCCGCGTCAATATAGACCGTCACCAACAAGATCGAAGTGATCGTCAACAGGACCGAGATGGCCGCTGCCAATTTCCAGTGATCCTTCACCTCGCCCACAAATTGTTCATGAAAATCGACCGAATAGAGCGCCACGGAGGAATTGAGCACCGCGCTGAACGTGGTGATGACAGCGGCCGCCACCATCGCGGCGAACGCACCCGACAGCCATGGTGGCAAAACCTCGGCGATCAACATGCCATAGGCGACATCGCCCACATCGCCGAACAATTTATAAGCCACAATGCCCGGAATAACGACAATCGGCGGGACGATCAGAATGCGGATCGCGGCGGCGGCCAAAACGCCCTTTTGCGCCTCGCGCACATTTGGGGCGGCCATGGCGCGCTGGGTGATGTTTTGATTGGTCGACCAGTAGAAGATCTGGATGAAGATCATCCCGGTGAACAATGTGTGGAACGGGATCGGGCTGTCGGGGCCGCCAATCATGGTCAACCGCTCTGCCGGGACGCCGCTCACAATATCCCAATCCACCGCCGCCAGAGCGAGAAACACAATCAACAGCGCCAGCCCCAAAATCCCTATCCCCGAATAGGTATCCATCACCGCAACCGCGCGCAGCCCGCCCAAAATCGTATAGGCCGCCGCAATCACCGCAAGCACCGCAGCAAACATCAAAACCGGCACATTTTCACCGAACAAAGCCTGCATGAAGGTGCCACCGGAATAGAGCACGGCGGGCAGATAGATGAAGATATTGCCAAACAGGAACAGCGCCGAAATCAGCGTTCGGATTGATCGCCCGCCATACCGTTTTTCGAGCAATTCGGTGACCGTGGTGCAATTGTTGCGATAGTAAATCGGCACAAACACAAAGGCGAGGATCAACAGGCCGACAAAGCCGCAGATTTCCCACCATGCGAGCAGCGCCATCTGGTTGCCGTTCATCCCCACCAATTGATCGGTGGACAAATTGGTCAGCGTGATCGCGCCTGCCACAAACACCCATGACAATCCGCCACCGGCCAGAAACACGTCTTTCTTGGACCCGTCATGCGCCGCGCGCCGGATCGTCAACCATGTCGCCAGCCCCACCAGAGCCGTCAGGCCAATACAGACCGCGATTTGAATACCGGTGGTGGTGGGCAATTGGCTGAGCATTTGTCGCTTCCCGTTATGAACTGGCGGGGTTAGAGCCTGTAAATCAGGGACGAGCAAGCCCAAGGCACAAGAATGTCACCGGGCAGCAGCGAGGAGAGGATCACCTTTGGGTAAAGCGCCCCAATATGTGCGGCTCGACGGGCAGGCGATCACGATCATCTTCGCGCTGGTCGAGGGCGGGAGGGCGGATGTCGTCTATTTGGGCGCAGTTTTGCCGCAAGGGGAGGATCTCGCCGCGATCGCGCATTGCGCGGCGCGCGGCGGCCATGAAAACCAGCCGGACACACCCCCTGTGCCCGGCATCCTCCCGCAAGCCGGCTATGGCTGGCAGGGCAGCCCGGCTGCCAGCTTCCGCCGCCTTTCGGGGGAGCGGCTGCACACCGATCTGCGCCTGATTTCCTGGCTCCACGAAGGCAGCGAGCTGACTTGCCGCTTTGCCGATGCGCGGGCCAATATCCACCTGTCGACGCATTGGGCGATCAAGGACAGCGACGCCGTATCTTGCAACAGCGAGGGCTGGAACGAGAATGGCGACCCCATCGTGCTCGAACGGCTTGCCTCGATCAGCCTGCCGATCCCGCGCCGCTTTGCCGATTTCACCGCATTTAGCGGGCGATGGGCGGGCGAGATGCGCGAAACCCGCCAGCCGATTGCGCCCAATGGCTTTGCCCGCCGCTCCGCCGGGGGGAAACCCGGATTTGGCGGGGGCAATTGGCTGCTGCTGCATGCTGATACGGGCGAGGAAGTGGCCGGCTTCCATCTCGCATCAAGCGGGGATCACGATATGCGGATCGAATGCGACAATATCGGATCGGCGGACGGGCGCGCCATGCTCCAGATGGGAGAGGCCTTTCCTGACGGGGGCAAGGTGATCGAGCCGCAGGGCGCATTCGGCGCGCCGCCTGTTCTCTTTGCACTTGGTCAGAACAGATCGCAGCTCGCCCATGCATTCCACCGCCATACGCGCGCGCATGTCCTGCCCGGTCGCCCGAACTGGACCCCGCGCAAAGTGCACCTCAATTCGTGGGAGGCGTTGGCCTTCGATCTTTCGCAAAGCGGATTGATCGAGCTTGCCCAGAATGCCGCAGATCTTGGCGTGGAACGTTTCGTGCTCGACGATGGCTGGTTTGGCGGGCGCCGCAATGACCAGACCAGCCTTGGCGACTGGTTCGTGTCGCCTGATGTCTTCCCGCACGGTCTGGATCCGCTGATCGAACAGGTTCACGCGCGCGGCATGGATTTTGGCCTGTGGGTGGAACCCGAAATGGTCTCGCCCGACAGCGATCTCTATCGCGCGCATCCCGATTGGTGCCTCCATCTCGAAGGGCGCGATCGCCCGACCATGCGGGGCCAGCTGGCGCTCGACCTCGCCCGGCAAGAGGTGTGCGATTATCTGTTCGAGCGGTTGGATGCGCTGCTGCGGGCCCACGCCATCGCTTATCTCAAATGGGATCATAACCGCGATCTGTTCCCAGCCGGCGCGCGGCAACCCGATCAGGTCAGCGGCTTTCACCATCTGCTCGACCGGCTGCGCAGCGCCCATCGGGATGTGGAGATCGAAAGCTGTTCAAGCGGCGGTGGGCGGATTGATTTGGCCGTTCTGGCGCGCACCCACCGTGTCTGGCCGTCGGACAATAACGATCCCATAGAGCGTGTGCGCATCATGCGCAGCTGGAGCCAGTTTNTGCCGCTCGAAGTGCTCGGCAATCATGTCGGCCCCTCNCCCAATCCGATCACCGGGCGGCGCACCGANATGGATTTTCGCGCCAAGACCGCGCTGTTCGGGCATATGGGGGTGGAGGCCGATCCAGCCGCGATGAGCGCGGCGGAGCGCGGCGTGCTCAGCGCGCATATCGCGCTCTANAAACAATGGCGCGACGTGCTGCATTCGGGCAGGCTNTATCNNCTGNCCCATCCCGATCCGGCGATCTATGCGCAGATCGTAGTGGGCGCTCACAGCGCGCTGGCATTGGCGGCGCAAACCCAATTTGGCGGGGATTTTGATGCAGCGCCAGTGCGGCTTACAGGGCTCGAGCGCGAGGCGCGCTACCGCGTCACCTTGCCGCGCCCATGGCCCACCAAAGCGAGCGCCTATCTGCCCGGTGCAAACCTGTGGGAGGCGGGCGTGACGATGTCGGGCGCGGCCTTGATGGCGCAAGGGCTCTCGCTCCCCCTCACTCACCCTGAAACCGCGTGGTTGATCGCGCTGGAAAGGTTGCAATCATGAAATTGGGCACGTGTTATTTCCCCGAACATTGGCCCGAGGAGGTCTGGGCCGATGATGCGCGCCGGATGCGCGACATGGGGCTCTCGCTGGTGCGGATCGGCGAATTTGCATGGAGCCGGATCGAGCCCGAGGCCGGGCGCTTCGATTGGGGCTGGCTCGACCGGGCGATTGCGACCTTGCACGATGCCGGGCTCAACGTGATGTTGTGCACCCCCACCGCCACCGCGCCCAAATGGTTGGTCGACCAAATGCCCGACATGGTGGCGATTGACGAACAAGGCCGCCCGCGCCGGTTCGGATCGCGGCGCCATTATTGTTTCAGCCACCAAGGCTATCGTGCGCAAAGCCGCCGGATCACCACCGCTCTGGCGCAGCGTTATGGCGAGCATCCCGCGATCACCGCATGGCAAACCGACAATGAATATGGCTGCCATGACACGGTTTTAAGTTTTTCCGATGCGGCAGCGGCCGCGTTTCGCGGGTGGCTGGAGCGGCGATATGGCGATATCGATACGCTCAACCGGGCATGGGGCAATGTGTTCTGGAGCATGGAATATCGCTCCTTTGGCGAGGTTGATCCGCCGCATTTGACCGTGACCGAGGCGAACCCGGCCCATTGGCTCGATTATCGCCGGTTTGCCTCGGATGAGGTGGCCGCGTTTAACCGCGAACAGGTGGATATCCTGCGCTCATTGTCGCCCGGGCGCGACATCACGCACAATTTCATGGGCTTCTTCACCGAGTTTGACCACCACGATGTGGCGCGCGAT
>JABSPI010000010.1 GCA_013214365.1 Erythrobacter sp. | reverse complement strand
CCGCACATATCGTTATCGAAACCATCACCCAGATGGCGCAGGAACAGCGCCCCTTAATGCTGCGCGTGGTGCCCGAGACAGGCGCGCAGTTCTGGACCCATTATCCCGAAAAGGATGCGCGCGATACATTCTGCAAATCGCGCTGGTATTACCACGTCCACGCGCCCGGTTCGCGCGATCCGGGGGAACATGGCCATTTCCACCTCTTCCTCCACCGGACCCAATTGCCGCACGGATTGGAGCCCAAAGTTTGGCCCCCGCAAGGCGAGGATTGCAAGGCCCATGTCACCCATGTCGTCGGCCTGTCGATCGACAATGCGGGCATTCCGCGCGCATGGTTCACGGTCAACCGCTTCGTCACCAATGAATTTCTCTACCCCGCCGATGTGATGATCGACCACCTGCCCGATTTCAGCGTCGATCACACGCAGGAAGACGATCTGGTCAACCGCTTCGTCACCGCCATGGTCGCGCTCTATCGCGAGGAGATTGCGGTGTTGCTGCGCGAGCGCGATATGCATCAGGCGCAATTGGTCGCCCAGCACGGCGAGAGCGAGGCCTATGAAAAGGCCAGCGGGGTCGAGGTGCTCTCGCAAATTCCGATTGATCTCGACGTGAAGCTGGGATCGCTGAACCTAGAAGAGACGTGAAGCTGGGATCGCTGAACCTAGAAGAGACGTGAAGCTGGGCTTGCTGAACCTATCCGCGCACCGCGTAGATCAGAAATTCGACATTGCCTTTAGGGCCGGTGATCGGGCTTTCGACAATTCCTTCAATATCCCATCCAAGCCGCTCTAACCATTCACGAACTTCGTTGCAGACACGTTCATGCAAAGCGCCATCGCGCACCACGCCGCCTTTGCCAACCTCGTGTTTCTCAACCTCAAATTGCGGTTTGATCAAAGCCACAAGCCGGCAGCGCGGCGCCGCCAATTGGAGCGGCACGTCGAGCACTTTGGCAAGCGAGATAAAGCTCGCATCGCACACCACCATATCGCAGGGCCGATCAATCAATTCCGCCGTCAACAGCCGCGCAGACGTTTGTTCATAGACACTTACGCGCGGATCTTCGCGTAATTTCCAAGCCAGCTGATTGGTGCCGCTATCCACTGCAAAGACATGCGCCGCGCCGTTTTGCAACAAGACATCGGTGAACCCGCCGGTGGAGCTGCCAATATCCATCGCGGTGCAGCCGGCCGGATCAATCGCGAAATGCTCGATCGCATGCGCCAGCTTGATCCCGCCCCGGCTGACCCAGGGGTGGTCGCGCCCGCGCACATCGATCGCGGCATCGCCGGCAATCTGTTGCCCCGGCTTGTCGATCTTGCTCTCGCCCACAAACACCACGCCCGCCATGACCAGCGCCTGCGCACGGGTGCGGCTCTCGGCCAGCCCCCGCTCGACCAGCAATTGATCGACCCGGCATTTCTTGGGCTTGGGCGCTTTTTTCGAAGATTTCGCGGTGTTGGTCATAGACGAATAGGCCGATAGCGCGCATTGAGGAGACATGAAAGCAAGTCTCGCCTTTGCCGCTGCTGGTGTTGCGCTGACCTTTGGGTTGGGCGCGGCTGTATCGATCGCTCAAACCGCGATGGACGGCGCCAATGCCCCAATTGCCGCGCCGATCATCGCCGAGCAGGATGATGAAAGCTATCTCGACGCGCCGCAGACGCCGGGCGATTGGGTGTATGACCAAGAACGCGGCGAGAGCCTGGCGCTCTATCAAAGCACCGCGCCGCGGCCGGTATTCACCATCCGGTGCAGCGCGGGCGTGGTGTCGCTTGGCCGCGCCAGCAGCGCCGGTCAGAGCCAAACGGGGGGCCAAACGGATCAGAGCCAAGAGAGCGCATCGCGGCTTTTGAGCATCTCCACCGAAACGGTCAAAGCCAGCCTCGACACCTATCCGGTCGCCGGGCCCGAGGCGATTTTGGTCGCCGACCTTGATGCAAATGACCCCCTGCTCGATGCAATGGCGATCACCAAGGGGCGATTTGCGGTCGAGGTCGAGGGGGAAGAGACGCTCTACCTGCCCGCATGGGTCGAGGTCAGCCGCGTGATCGAGGATTGCCGCTAAGACCGGCGCGTGGCTTCTAGACGGCCATCCTCGCCCGCCCGCACATGCCCTGTTTTTATAAAGCTGTTTTCATAAAGCTGCTTTCATAAAGCTGGCTTGATAAAGCCGCCGCAATAAAAACCGCCTCAAGCGAGCGCGCGCGATAAAACGCGCCAAATGAAAAGCGCCAAATGAAAAGGGCCAGACTTCGCCCGTAGGAAGTCCGGCCCTTTCATGGTCAGCGGCGGAAAGCGCCGCTCACAAAGCCTTACTTGGTGGTAGAAATCACCAAATATGCCTCGTGCGGAAACTTGCCGACCTCTCTACTGAACCATGAGACATCGGATCACCTCCTTTCGCGCTTGTAAGCCAAGACCCAGACCGTTTCACCGGGGGCCGAGGACCTGCGTTCGCCGCTGGCCTCGCATATTTTGTAGAATCATTGCCATTTGCGGCACAAGACTTGAAATAATCTTTTCCCACGTCATACTCGAACATCGCGGTCCAATCACCGCGCATGGCGGCGCCTCGGGGAAATCCGGGGCGTTTTGTGCGTTTGGGACAAGTGTGTGGACGCTGTGTCGACAAGCTGTGGATATTAACGGATAGAATCGGGTCCGGGCCGCCACGCGCGAGTCTATCCCACATTCCGGCCAAAAAATCCCAAACGCAAGACAGCGCCCGCCCACGGCAAGTCACCGGACAAAACCCATACTCGTGCTTGCCCCGAGCGCCGCACGACATTATCGGCAAAAACATGCAATTTGAGACTATCCCCCACCCCTCCCCCACAACAGATGCCGATCGCGCCGCCGCGATCGCCGATCCGGGATTTGGCACCGTGTTCACCGATCACATGGTGGTGATCGATTATGACGAGGCCAAAGGCGGGTGGCATTCGGCCAGTATCGGCCCGCGCCAACCGATCGCGCTCGATCCAGCGGCAAGCGTGTTGCATTACGCGCAGGAAATTTTTGAAGGGATGAAAGCCTTCACTCATGACGATGGCGGGCTCGCCCTGTTCCGCCCGCAAGCCAATGCCGCCCGCTTCAATGCCAGCGCGCGGCGCATGGCCATGCCCGAAATCCCCGAGGATCTGTTTCTCGAAGCGGTGCGGATGCTGGTCGCCAAAGACGCCGATTGGATGCCGCCGGTCGAGGGCGGATCGCTCTATATCCGCCCCTTCATGTTCGCCTCCGAAGCGTTTTTGGGTGTGCGCCCGGCCAAACAATACAAATTTGTCGTGATCCTGGTGTCGAGCGGCAATTATTTCAAAGGCGGGGTCAATCCGGTCAAAATCTGGGTCAGCCAGGATTATGTCCGCGCCGCCCCCGGTGGCACAGGCGCGGCCAAAACCGGCGGCAATTACGCCGCCAGCCTGGTGCCCCAAGCCGAAGCGATCGAAAACAATTGCGACCAGGTCGTCTTCCTCGACGCGGTGGAGAAGAAATGGGTCGAGGAACTGGGCGGGATGAACCTGTTCTTCGTGCGCGCCGATGGCAGCGTGATCACCCCGCCATTGACCGGCACAATCCTGCCCGGCATCACCCGCGAAAGCCTGATGGCGATGCTGCGCGAAGAGGGGCTGGATGTGCGCGAGGAGCCCTATTCGATTCAACAATGGCGCGAAGAAGCGCAAAGCGGCGAATTGCTCGAAGTTCTCGCCTGCGGCACCGCGGCGGTGGTGACCCCGGTCGGCAAAGTCGCCTCCCCCGATGGCGAATTCACCATCGGCACTGGCGGGATCGGCCAGATGGCGACAAAGATGCGCGAGAAGCTGGTTGGCATCCAACATGGCCGTATCGCCGACAGCCATGGCTGGGTGATGCAGGTTTGAGGCATGGCTGAGCCTTCCTCGCCCCCTCTTTTCACCGTCGCAGCCCTCTATCGCTTCACGCCGTTTGCGGACCATACAGCGCTGCGCGAGCCCTTGCTGGATGTCTGCAATGCGGCGGGGGTCAAGGGCACGATCCTGCTCGCGCATGAGGGGATCAATGGCACGATTGCGGGNACGGNTGAGGCANTCGCCGCGGTGATCGCGCATATCCGCTCGCTGCCCGATTGCGCCGATACCGACGTCAAATATTCCCACGCGCCCGAAATGCCGTTTCACCGCATGAAAGTGCGGCTAAAGCGCGAGATCGTCACCATGGGTGAACCCGCGGTCGATCCGCGCGCCAGCGTCGGGCGCTATGTCGATCCGATGGACTGGAACGATCTGATCGCGGACCCGGACACGCTCGTCATCGACACCCGCAATGATTACGAGGTTGCGGTGGGCACATTTGCCGGCGCGGTTGATCCGCACACCAAAAGCTTTCGCGATTTTCCCGCCTGGTTCCGCGACAATCGCGAGGATCTGCTCGAAGGCAAGAAGAAGGTCGCGATGTTTTGCACCGGCGGCATACGCTGCGAGAAATCGACCAGCTTCCTGCGCGGCGAAGGGATTGAGGATGTCTACCACCTCAAAGGCGGGATCCTCAAATATCTCGAAACCGTGCCCGAAGAAGAGAGCCAATGGCGCGGCGATTGCTTCGTCTTTGATGAACGCGTCACGGTCAAACACGGATTGGAGCCGGGCGATTATGGCATGTGCCGCGCCTGTCGCCGACCGTTGAGCGCGCAGGACATGCGCAGCCCCGATTATGTCGAAGGCGTCTCGTGCCCCCATTGCATCGATGAACGCAGCGACGCGCAGCGCGAACGCTATGCCGAACGCCAACGCCAAGAGGACCTCGCCCGTGCGCGCGGCACCCACCATGTCGGCGCGCGGGCCGCACAGGCCGCGCAGGCCGCCGATGACGATCACAGCGGGCCGGACACCGACGCATGAGCACCGCGCCGATCCTCTATTCCTTCCGCCGTTGCCCCTATGCAATGCGCGCGCGTATGGCGCTTTGGATTGCCGGGATCGCGGTCGAATTGCGCGAGGTGAAGCTGGCGAACAAACCGCCTGAATTGATNGCGGCCAGCGCGAAAGGCACGGTGCCGGTTCTGGTCCTGCCCGATGGCGCGGTGATCGATGAAAGCCTCTCGGTGATGCGCTGGGCGCTGGACCACAGCGATCCCGAAGGATGGCGAGAGGGTGAGGACGCCGATCTGATCGCGCGCGCTGACGGGCCGTTCAAGCGCCATCTGGACCGCTACAAATATCCCACACGCTATCCCGATGAGGCAGGCGGCGACGAGGCGACCTTCCGCTATGATCACCGCGCGCATGGGCTGGCATTTTTGCAAGATTTGAACACAAGGCTGGGCGACAACCGCCAGCTGAGCGGGCCGGCGCGCTCCTTGACCGATATCGCGCTGTTCCCGTTTGTGCGCCAATTTGCCAACACCGACCGCGACTGGTTCGATGAACAGGGCCTGCCGCATTTGCATGTGTGGTTGGAAGGGCATTTGGCAAGCGATCTGTTCGCCGCGATCATGCCCAAATTCACGCCCTGGCAGGCGGGCGATGCGCCGATTGTGTTTGGCGCGCCGCAATAATCGGCTCCCAAGGGTTCGGGGTGGGCGTTTGGGCGCGGGGTTGGCGTTTGGCCGCACCCGAAGGGTTAACCCTGCGTTTAGGGGTTTTTTACCTGACCGGTCTAAGCTCATATTTATGGAACCGCTGGACCCCACTTTTTCCATCACGGTCGATCTGAACCGTGACGAGGTGCATTTCTCCAATGCCGGCCTGTGGGATATGCCCAAAATGATCGAGTTCCAGCGCGACCTGCTCTACAAGGCCAAGCCGTTGATCGAACGCCGCGCGCAAATTCGCGCGCTGGGCGATTTTCGCGGATTGGTGACGCAAACCCGCGAAGTGGCCGATGCCATGCGGGTGGTGATCGTCGAAAGCGCCAAGCTGGGCGTGGTCAAAACCGCGATCGTGTCGGACAATCTGCTCGCCCAGATGCAATATAAACGCCTCAACCAAGGCGTGGGCGGCGGCGAGGTCGAGATTTTCGAAAGCAAAGCCGACGCGCTCCACTGGCTGCGCAGCTGATCCCGCCCATTTCCGCCAACGCGCCAGCCGCGCATGTTCTTTTTTGACGCGCCAGCCGCACGCGCCTTTTTTAGCGCGCCAGCCGCGCGCATCTTATCTAACGCGCCAGCCGCGCGCGGTATTCATCAACCAGCCAAGAGCCAGCCGGACCCAACCGCGCATCGCGCCGCCACAGCGCGCTGAGCGTGTACATATCTCCCGGCTTTTCCGGCAAGTCGAGCGCCACCAATCGCCCCGCCTCCAAATCATCGGCGACCATATCGTGCGGCATATTGCCCCACCCCAGCCCCTGTTTCAGCAGAGCGTGTTTCGCGCCCAGATCACCCAGCCGCCAGGTCTGGGGGCTGAGCACTGAAAATTCGCGCCCTTGGGTGCGCCTCGAACGATCAGTCAAAACCAGTTGGAGGTGTTTGCGGCTTTCCCCCGGTGCGATATTGGCCGCGGCCAATGGGTGATCGGGCGCTGCCACCGGCAACAATTCGACCGCCCCGACCACCTGTTTCTCGACCAATGGCTCGGTCCCGATGATCGGCCCGCCAATCGCAAGCTGCGCCTCTTCCTCGATCAGGCATTGCGCCACCGCACCCAAACCCTCGACCCGCAAGCGCAAGGCGGTGGTGGGAAACATCCGGCGAAATTCGCGCAAAACGCCCGCTGTCACATCGCCGGGGACCATGACATCGATCACCAGGCCCAATTGGCTTTCCAACCCGGCATGAAGCGAACGGGTCTTGGCCAATAAAGCATCCACCCCATCCGCGATCTGGCGCGCTTCGGCGAGCACCCCCTCACCCGCCGGCGTCAGAACCGGTTTGCGCGAGCCCTCGCGCTCGAACAGGCTGACTGCAAGCTGGCTTTCCAATTGCGCGATCCCATAGCTGATCGCGGACACAGCGCGGTTCATCCGCCGCGCGGCGGCGCCAAAGCTGCCCTCCTCCACCACCATCAAAAAGATGCGCAAGTGATCAAGGCTGGGCTCACCAAGGGTAATGGGGGTTTTGGCCATCTCTATATGTTCAAATAATTTGAACATCTTTGCAAGTTTTATCGCACTTATCCGATTGGTCCGTTCCACCTATCTCTCCCCACAAGAGACAGGCGAGCCCCCGCGCCGCCCTGCAAACAGGAGACAGTGCAATGACACAAGCAACCACTCAACCCACCACCAAAAACACCGGCCAAGCAACCGGTCAAACCTCTGGCCAAACCTCTGGCCAAACCTCTGGCCAACCCACTGGCAACACCGTCACCGCGCCCATTATCGAATTGCGCCGGTTTGACACGCTTGGCGCGGCCAATCACGGCTGGCTCGATGCCCGGCACCACTTTTCCTTTGCCGGATATCATGACCCGGCGCGGGTCCAATGGGGCGCGATCCGGGTGTGGAATGATGACACAATTGCGCCGGGCACCGGGTTCCCCACCCACCCGCATAATGACATGGAAATCGTCACCTATGTCCGCCGCGGGGCGATCACCCACCGCGACAATCAGGGCAATGAGGGCCGTACAATGGCCGGCGATGTCCAGGTCATGAGCGCGGGGCACGGGATCGCGCATTCAGAATATAACCGCGAGGACGAAGACACCCAGATTTTCCAGATCTGGATCCTGCCCGATGAACGCGGCGGTGCACCATTTTGGGGCGCGCGCGCCTTTCCCAAACACGAACGCGCAGGCCAATTGGTGACTTTGGCGAGCGGGTCCGTGCCTGCAGGGGCCGGGGCCAGTGGCGATAGCGGTGGCGATAGCGACACACCGCTGCCAATCCGCGCCGATGCCAAAATTATGGGCGCGACCCTGCGCCAAGGGGAAAGCGTGACGCACACAATCGGTGATGCGCGCCGCCACCTCTATCTCGTGCCCGCCATCGGCAAGGTTCAAATTGGCGATGTTGTCGCACAGGCCCGCGACGGGGTTGCGATCACCGGCCTCGAAGAGGTCACCATCACCGCGCTTGAAGACAGCGAGGTGGTGCTCGTGGAGGCCAAGTGACGCGGCCCGATGCGCGCCATCACCCATCGCGCTCTTTGACGCTTTTTCCCTTCTACCCCTTTATCCAATGAAAGTTTTTATCATGACCAACATCCTTCACATCACCGCCAGCATCCGCTCTGAAACCAGCGTTTCACGCAGTCTCGGCAATGACGTAATCGCGCGGCTGAATGCGGGCGGCAAAGCCGCGCTCACCACCCGCGATCTGAGCGCAGAGCCGCTTCCTTTGCTGAGCGAAGATCGCTTCAATGCCAATCTCACCCCCGCAGATGAACGCAGCGCCGAGCAGGCCGAATTGGCGGCGATCTCCGATACGCTGATCGCCGAATTGCAGGCCGCCGATACGATTGTGATCTCTTCCCCGATCTATAATTTCGGCGTGCCTGCCAGCGTGAAAGCATGGGCCGATCTGGTCGCGCGCGCGGGCACCACGTTCAAATACACGCCCGACGGGCCGGTTGGCCTGTTGAGCGGCAAGAAAGCCGTGATCGCGATTGCATCGGGCGGGACCAAGGTCGGGTCACAGATCGACTTCATGTCAAACTGGCTGACCTTGTTCCTCGGCTTTATCGGAGTGAGCGATGTGACGATTGTCGCCGCCGATGCGATTATGGGCGAGGATGGCGCGGAAAAAATCGCCGCCGCGCATGACCGTATCGCGCAAATGGCGGCATAGGGCCGGTTACCCACCCCGCCGCCCATTAGTCGGACTTGCGGGCACCCCGCATCCACACCCCGCGCAAATCGGCCCCTATTGCACGGCGGATTGGGTGGCGGGTTGGGTGGCGGGTGGAATATTGGCACCGGCCCGGCTTTGGGCGGCGTAGAATTCGGGCCGGCGCGGATATTTCACAAACATCATCAGCCCCAGCGCCAGCAGCAGACCGCCGCCCACCACCAGGAAAATCGCCGGCAATCCGCCCATCGCATCGGTTTGGCCCAGCATGATCGCGCCAAATGAAATGCCGAAATTGGACACCGCCATATAGATCGTGAACTGGGTCGCGGCGACCTTGGGATCGCACAACCGCATCGAAATCGGCAAGGCCGATACGGTCAGCAACATATCAATCGGGATCCACAAGTATACAAAGGTCATAAAGACCGTGCTGTCGCTCCAATATTGGACCCCCAAATACATCGCCGCACACAGCGCAATGCCCGAGACCAGCCACACAATCGTAATCCGTTTCGCGCCGAATTTATCGCCCAGCCAGCCGCCCAATGTCATGCACAAAATCCCCGCCAATAACGCGCTCATCGCGGTCAGAGAGGTGATGTCGGCCGTGTCCCATTTTGCGTAATTGGCGCCGATCAACGGGGTGGCATTGGTCAAACCGCCATACATCACCCCGCGCCCAAACAGGACCGGCAACCACAACAGGCTGACCAGCCGGGTGAGCGAGGAGAAGGTCGATTTGAGCAAAGGCCACCACGCCTCCAACTGGATCGCCAGATTGCGTTCATGCGCGCGCCCCGCGCTCCACGGCAGGCGCCGCTCGCCGCTGCGTTCGCGGAAACTGGCAATATACAAGCACAGGGCAAAAATGATCGCCGCCACGCACAGATAGGCCGCCGGCGCGCCAAATTGCGCGATCATAAATCCGCAAATCGCAATCGCTGTCGCTTTGCCGATCGCTTGCCCGCCAAACATCATCCCGCTGCCGCGCGCGCGCTCATCCTCGGTCATGATATCCACCGCCAGACCATCGACCGCCACATCCTGAAACGTGGTGGCGACATTGACCGTGAAGCCAATCGCGGCCAGCAGCATCACATCGCTCACTTGCGGGTTGAGCATCGCGGCCAGCAGCAGCGAGGCAATCATCACCGCCTGCGCGCCCAATATCCAGATCCGCCGCCGCCCCATGGCAAGGAAAGTGTAGCGGTCCATGAAAAAGCCGTTCACCAATTTGAGCGACCACGGCAGCGAGGTGAAAAACCCAACCGTGCCAATATCAGCCGCCGGCGCGCCATTGACCGCCATCCAAGCCGGCACCGCAAACCAGAACAACCCGATCGGCATGCCTTGCCCGACATAAAGGATAAACAAAGTGAACAGGCGCAGGGGCCTCGATCGTTCCAAAATCAGCCCGTCATCGCCCGCTTCAACCATATCGCTCATTCAAATCCCCGATCGCTATCGGTCCACCCGGACCCCGCGCCCCTATTGATAGCCAAGGCTAATCCGATTGGCGAAATAGGCAAGCGGGTTGCGCACCGCCCCTGTATGCGGCCGATCGCCTGCGCATTGGTCTTAGCCTCTCCTTTACTTTGCAATAATATATCATGGCGCCATGTCGACGCTCGCCCCCAGTTTCACCGTTATTCGCAATGATCGTGCCCGCGAAATCCATTGGTCTGCTGTTGGCCTGTGGACCGAGGAGGATCTGCTCGCGCTGCAAAAGGAGCTGTTGAGCAAGGCCAAGCCGTTCATTGATGAGCGCATGCGTTTCCGGGTGCTGGGCGATTTGCGCGAATTTGCAGTGCAACCGCGCGACATGGCCGAAAAAATGCGCGCCTCCCAAGAGGCCAGCGCGCAGCTGGGGGTGGAGAAAATGGCGCTGGTGTGCGCCTCGGTTCTGGTCAAACAGCAATTTCGCCGGGTGAGCGAGGCGCTCGAGTGCGAGTTTTTCGAAACCGAGCGCGACGCGATTGACTGGTTGAGAGCTTAGCCCGGTTTTTGGGCCCACAGGTTTTCAGGCCCGCCTTTCCGCCTGTGCCCCCGGCTCTGCTTGCCCACAATCCGGCAGGCGGCCTCAATCGGGCAGGCTATCGGCCAATTCCTTAAGCCACAGATCGGCCACCGCATCGCTGGGCGCGCGCCAATCGCCGCGCGGGGACAATGCCCCTTGCGAGGACACTTTGGGCCCATTGGGGATGGCGGAGCGTTTGAACTGCGAAAAGCCGAAGAAACGCCGCAGGAAATTTTCCAGCCATTTGGCGATCTCGGCCAGATCATACTGGTTCTTGCGCTCTTCGGGAAAGCCAGCGGGCCATTCCCCCGCGCTTGCATCGCGCCATGCATGCCATGCGATAAAGGCGATTTTGCCCGGCCTTTGGCCAAATCGCACGCAATGGTGGAGGAAGAAATCGTTCAATGCATAGGGCCCGATCTTCGCCTCGGTGTCCTGGATAGCGCCATCTTCGCCCGCGGGCACCAATTCAGGTGAGATCACCGTGTCATACACCGCCATCAACACATCGCTGCATTCATCGGTGAATTGCGCGGTCTCCACCGTCCAGCGGATGAGGTAACGGATCAGCGTTTTGGGCACGCCGGCATTGACGCCGTAATGGCTCATATGATCGCCCACCCCATAGGTGCACCAGCCAAGCGCCAATTCAGACAGATCGCCCGTCCCCACCACAAAGCCGCCATGCTGGCCGGCCAGCCGGAACAGATAATCGGTGCGCAAACCCGCCTGCACATTTTCAAAGGTCACATCATAGACCGGCTCGCCATCGGCAAAGGGGTGGCCCATATCTTCGAGCATGCGGGTGGCGGCGGGTTTGATGTCGATCTCTTGCGCGGTGATGCCAAAGGTTTCCATCAATTTCCACGCATTGGATTTGGTCCCGTCCGAAGTGGCAAATCCGGGCATGGTGTAGCCGCGAATGGTCGATCGCGGCAGGCCGAGGCGGTCGCACGCTTTGGACGCCACGATCAAGGCATGGGTCGAATCCAGCCCGCCCGAAATCCCGATCACCAGCGATTTGGCATGGGTTGCGCTGATCCGCCGCATCAATGCATCGACCTGAATGTTGAACGCTTCGTAACAATCTTCATCGAGCGTTTGCGGATTGTTGGGGACGAAGGGGAAGCGCGCGACATCGCGCACCAATCCGACATCGCCGGCGGCATATGCGTGTTCGAACACCACCCGGCGAAAATCATCTTCGGGCCGGCCATGCGCCTCGGCGGCGTCGGAAAAGGTCTGGTTGCGCATGCGTTCGCCGGCGATCCGGTCGGTGTCGATATCCGCGATGCACAATTCCGGGTCGAGATCGAAACGCGCGCTTTGCGCCAGCAATCCGCCCAATTCGTAAATCACCCCCTGCCCGTCCCATGCCAGATCGGTGGTGCTCTCGCCGTGGCCGCTGGCCGAATAGACATAGGCGCAGATCGAGCGCGCACTGCTTGACCGGCAATGCAAATGGCGATCATCAGCGCGCCCGATCGTGACCGGCGATGCCGACAAATTGCACAGGATCAACGCCCCCGCCATCGCCGCCAGAGTGCCGGGCGGATTGGGGGCCCAGAAATCCTCGCAAATCTCGACCCCGAAAGTGAATCCGGGCAAATTGGAGGCGGCAAACACCAGATCGGTGCCAAACGGCACTTCTTCCGAATTCACCCCGATCCACAAATCGCGCGCATTGCGGCCATGAGCGAAATAGCGTTTTTCATAAAATTCGCGGTAATTGGGCAGATAGCTTTTGGGGATGACGCCCAAAATCTCGCCCTGTGCGATGACGATGGCGCAATTGTAAATCTTGGCATTGCGGCGCAGCGGCGCGCCCACGACCAGCACCGGATTGAGCTGCGCGCTGGCCTGCGCGATTGTCGCCAGCGCGCGCTCGGCCGCGTCGAGCATGGCGTTTTGCAGATGCAGATCGTCAATCGCATAGGATGAGACGCACAATTCGGGAAACACCACCAGATCGGCATTGGCCGCGTGCGCCTTGTGCGCCTCGGCGAGGATGCCGGCGACGTTGTAATCGACATCAGCGGTGCGGTGGCGCGGGGTGGCGGTGGCGACCCGGACGAAACCGTGGGCGTGCATGTCGTAAAAAGGATGGGATGTCTCGCTCATCGGGCGGGCCTTTATCTGGGGGCGATTGTCGGGTTTTGCGCCGCTTTTGGGGGCGCTATCTGGGGCGTTATCTGGCGCGGTGTTTGGCGCGGTTTCAGCCGCGACCGCATCCGGGGCCGGTTCGAGCCAGTCGGCCGGATCGCAAATCCCCAATTCGCTCAGCCGCTTTTGCACTTTGGGGCGGGCGACCTTGCCGCGCGCTTCCCAGCCATAGACCGTGCGGCTGGGCCAAGCGGCGGGCGCGGATGGGCTGTGCGCATCTTTGGCTGGATTGGCATAGAGCAGGCCGAATTCCTCCGCCGAGAGCGGGGGATCATGCGCCTCGCGCCAGAGGCGAATCTTGTGACCGGCCAGATGCATCGCCGCCCCAGTATCCTTTTGGGATACAGCGCGCAAGCCCCGATCACGCGCGCCCCAGCCTGTCTCGGGCGGATCTGCGCGCCCTTCATCGGCCCCTTCATCGGCCCCCGCATAGCCCCCGCATCTGGCCTCCAAGTAAAAGTTTTCTTGCGCAACCGATCGCAATGCCCCAATCCTCTAACCCAAGAAAAACACGCCAAGTGGCTGGACCTGTGCACATATTCGCGCATCCCGGCACCAGGCGTCAGGAAGAGGATAGCAAGACCCATGGCCGACCCCACCTACACCCCGCCCGAGGTATGGACCAACACCGAGAGCGGTGGCCGTTTCGCGAGCATCAACCGCCCCACCGCCGGCGCGCGCGAGGACAAGGATTTGCCGCGCGGCTCCAACCCCTTCCAGCTCCACTCGCTCGCCACGCCCAACGGGGTCAAGGTTACGATCATGCTCGAGGAGCTTTTGGAGAAGGGGCATACAGGCGCCGAATATGACGCCTACACCGTCAATATTGGCGCGGGCCAACAATTCACCAGCGGCTTTGTCGCGATCAATCCCAATTCCAAAATCCCCGCCATGATCGATGCCAGCGGCGACACCGAATTCCGGATTTTCGAAAGCGGCGCGATCCTCGTTCACCTCGCCGAGAAATTCGATGAATTCCTGCCCAAAGATCCGGCCGCGCGCGCAGAAGTTTTAAGCTGGGTGTTTTTTCAGGTCGGCACCGGCCCGTTCATCGGCGGCGGCTTTGGCCATTTCTACGCCTATGCGCCGGAAAAATATGAATATCCGATCAATCGCTACGCCATGGAAACCAAGCGGATTTTCGATGTCGCCAACCAACAATTGGCCAAAACCCGCTATCTGGCCGGTGATGATTACACCATTGCCGACATGGCCAATTTCCCATGGCTGGCCCCGTTTGTAGCCGGCACGATCTATAACGAGGCGAAAACCTTCCTCTCGATCGATGAATATGAACATGTCGCGCGCTGGGCCCGCGAAATCGCCAAACGCCCCGGCGTTCAACGCGGCCGCTTGGTCAACAAGGTTTGGGGCGATGCCGATCAACAATTGATGGAACGCCATTCCCCGGCCGATTTCGAGGGGCTCAACCTCGATTTCAGCTTCTAAGAACCGGTTGATACGCACGCGGCGGGGCGGCAATGCGCCTAGCCTTTGCCCGACACCCCGCCGGTCAGCCGCCCCTTTGGCCCCTCCCCCGGCCCATGGGTGTGGTTGAAAGATTGAAAGAGAGTTCCCCACTTTGAGCAGCGCGCCCCCCGCATCCCCCCATTCGCCCGCCAGCAGCGGGCCCAAGCCGGCCGCATCAGGTGGCGAGCAGCGCATCGGATGGGTTGAGAAGGTCGGCTATGGCGTGGGCGACATTCCCTCCGGGCTCTAT
>JABSPI010000001.1:15461-16333 GCA_013214365.1 Erythrobacter sp. | reverse complement strand
GGCGGACAATTTCACCCCGGCCAATCGGCGACCTTGCGGCTTGGCCCCAAAAAAATCCTCGCACGCTTTGGGATGATCCATCCCGCAACGCTCAAAGCCTTCGATATGGATGGGCCGGTTGCCGCGGTGGAGCTGTTCCTCGACGCAATTCCGGCCAAAAAGGCGGGCAAAGGCCCGGTCAGCTTTGCGCGGCCCGGTTTCACCCCGCCAGCTTTGCAAGCGGTGACCCGCGATTTTGCGTTCCTCGTCCCTGTCGATCTGGCGGCCGAAGACCTGCTCAAAGCGGTGCGCGGCAGCGACAAGACCCATATCACCGCCGCGCGCGTGTTTGATGTGTTTGCCGGGCAAGGCGTGCCCGAGGGGCACAAATCGCTCGCCATCGAAGTGACGTTGCAACCGCAGGAGGCCACGTTCAAGGATGCGGATTTGAAGGCAATCTCGGACAAGGTCGTGGCCGCCGCCACCAAATTGGGGGCACAGCTGCGCGGGTAATTGCGCGGGTGAACGATCATGTCGAACAGAAGAACCTTTGCGATCATCTCGCACCCGGATGCGGGTAAAACCACGCTCACGGAAAAGCTGTTGCTGCAAGGCGGGGCGATCCACCAGGCCGGTCAGGTCAAGGCGCGCGGCGAAGCGCGCCGGGCGCGGTCGGACTGGATGAAGATCGAACAGCAGCGCGGAATTTCGGTCACCTCCAGCGTAATGACCTTTGAACGCGCCGATGCCAATGGCGATATGGTCACGTTCAACCTGCTCGACACGCCCGGCCACGAAGACTTCTCGGAAGACACCTATCGCACGCTCACTGCGGTGGATTCCGCCGTCATGGTGATCGATGCCGCCAAAGGGATCGAGCCGCAGACGCGCAA
>JABSPI010000001.1:0-15361 GCA_013214365.1 Erythrobacter sp. | reverse complement strand
CAACATATTGTCGGCGTGGTCGGCCAATTGCAGCTCGAAGTGCTGATTTCGCGGCTCTCGGCTGAATATAAGGTCGAAGCCGCACTCGAAGCCTCGCCCTTTGCGACCGCGCGGTGGTTGAAGGGCGATGCCAAGGCGCTGGATGAGTTTGAAAGCTTCAACCGCGCCAATCTGGCCCGCGACCGCGATGGCGATTTGGTGTTTATGGCCAAAAGCCCGTGGGATGTGAATTATCAGGTCGAGAAGAACCCCGAATTGACCTTCTCAGCGACCAAGGAGCGCTAGGCGCGCGATCGTTTGGAGTAATCGCAAGGTTGCCCTTGCGCCGCGTTCGCGCCATTGGGACGGCATGAACGCAACCGGACCCACTTCGCAAACCTTTATCTCGCAGCGCATTCGCCTCAATTATGAAGATTGGGGCGGGCGCGGCAAACCCCCGCTCATTCTGGTCCATGGCGGCCGCGATCACGCGCGCAGCTGGGATTGGACCGCGCAGGCTTTGCGCGAGGATTACCATGTCATCGCGATGGATCACCGCGGCCACGGCAACAGCGATTGGGTGTCGGATGGCAATTATTCGGCCGGCGATATGGTCTATGATCTGGCGCAATTGATCCACCAATTGGGGGTTGGACCGGTGCGGATTGTGTCGCACTCCATGGGCGGGAATGTGGCGCTGCGTTACACCGGCATGTTCCCTGACATGGTGACCAAGCTGGTTGCGATCGAAGGATTGGGGCCGTCGCCCGAATGGCGCGATAAACAGCGCGAGACCCCCTATCCCCAGCGTATGGCCGAATGGATCGAGAAAAAGCGCAAGGCCGCCGGGCGATCGCCGCGCAAATATGACAGCATCGAGGCCGCCTTTGCGCGGATGATCGAGGAAAACTCCTACCTCACCGAAGATCAGGCGCGCCATCTCACCATTCACGGGGTCAACCGCAACGAGGATGGCACCTATAGCTGGAAGTTTGACCCCCACCTCAATGTGTGGCCGGTGGAAGATGTGGCCGATGCCTTCATGGAAGAGATTTGGGGCGCGATCAGCTGCGATACCTTATTGCTATATGGCGCCGATAGCTGGGCATCGAACCCCGAGAAAGATGGCCGGATCGCCCATTTCAAAACCGCACAGGTGATCGAATTTGAACAAGCGGGCCATTGGCTCCACCATGACCAATTCGATCGCTTCATCACCACGATTGGCGACTTTTTGAAGGACTAGACATCTATGGCTGAGTTTTTCGACGCGCTTGAAGACAAACATATCGCTCTGATCGAGCAGCAGCCGATCTTTTTTGTGGCGACCGCGGCCGATGAAGGCCGCATTAATTTGAGCCCCAAAGGCTATGATGCCTTTCGGGTTCTGGGGCCAACACGGGTCGCCTATCTTGATCTGGGCGGGTCGGGCAATGAAACCCACGCCCATGTGATGGCCGAGCAAAAGGATGCCGGGCGCATCACCATCATGTTCTGCAAGTTTGATCAGCCCGCCTTGATCCTGAGGATTTACGGCAAGGGACGCCCGGTTCTGCCGCAGGACGATGAATGGGAGGATCTGGCGCAGCATTTCACGCTGATGCCGGGCACCCGCCAGATTTTCGTGATTGATATCGACACCATCCAGACCAGCTGTGGCTGGGGGGTTCCGTTCATGTCGCTTGATGGGGAGCGGGAGACGCTCAAGAAAGCGCACCGCCAGATCGAGCCGGCGGCGTGGGAAGCCAAAACCGCCAAGCGCAACACCAGTATTGATGGCCTGCCGACCCGCACCAGCGATAGGTATATTGCGGGCGAGTGATTTTCGGGCTTTGAAGATAACAAAAAGGGCGACCCGGAGGCGTTGAAACATGCGCGACTGCCCAAAAAGTAACCAGAAGATTAAAATTTAGGCACGCGTTTTTGTGCAGCCGCGAAAGAATCCTTGGATTCCGCCGCGTCACCCCCTTTTCAAAAAACTGGCACGCCCTTTGCATTTGTGTCTCCAGCCGGATCCGCCGGCATAGATAAAGGGGGCACGGATGAAGTTCATCATCGCCATCATAAAACCGTTCAAACTCGATGAGGTCCGCGAAGCGTTGGGCGCAATCGGGGTCGCCGGAATGACCGTTTCCGAAGTTAAGGGTTTTGGCCGTCAAAAGGGCCAGACCGAGATTTATCGGGGTGCGGAATATTCCACCAATATGTTGCCAAAAGTGAAGCTTGAGATCGCAGCGAGCGACGATGTCGCGCCGCAAGTGGTCGAAACGATCCAGCAAACCGCCAACACCGAAGCAATCGGCGATGGCAAGATTTTCGTGCTCGATCTCGCATCGGCAACCCGCATTCGCACCGGCGAAGCGGGCGAAACCGCACTTTGATTCAAGGGGCTCGGACCATGAAACAACCTCTCCTAAAAGGCGCTGCTCTGATTGCGGGTGCGACTTTGTTTGCGCAACCGGCACTCGCTGCGCCCGCCGCTGATGCCGTATCGCCCGGCACGGCGTATATTCTCAACACTTTGCTGTTCTTGATCGGCGGCTTCCTCGTCATGTGGATGGCCGCTGGCTTTGCGATGCTAGAGGCGGGCCTTGTGCGGGCCAAGAACACCTCAACCCAATGTATCAAGAATATCGGCCTTTATTCGATTGCCGGCTTGATGTTTTGGGTCATCGGTTATTCGATCGCTTATCCCGGTTTTGCCGAAGGGTCGCTGGGCCTGTTTGGCATCGCTGATTTCCCATATGCGATGCAAGGCGTGGGTGCAGCTGACACCGATACCGGCTATTCGGTGGCCTCGGACTGGTTCTTCCAAATGGTATTCTGCGCCACCACCGCCTCGATCGTTTCGGGCACTGTGGCTGAGCGTGTGAAGATCGTTCCGTTTTTCATCTTCGTCACGGTTCTCACCGCGATCATCTATCCGGTGGTTGTCAGCTGGGAATGGGGTGGCGGTTACCTCGATAGCGCATGGGGCTTCAGCGATTTCGCCGGTTCTACCCTGGTTCACTCAACCGGTGGTTGGGCGGCGCTTGTTGGTGCGATCATCATCGGTGCGCGCACCGGTCGTTATGGCGCCGATGGCAAAGTCAATGTCTTCCCGGGCTCGAACATCCCGCTCGCCACTTTGGGCACATTCATTTTGTGGCTCGGTTGGTTTGGGTTCAACGGCGCTTCGCAGCTTGCCATGGGCACTGTGGGCGATGTGTCGGATGTCTCGAAGATTTTCGTCAACACCAATATGGCCGCAGCCGGCGGCGTGGTGGTCACGATCATCCTGACCCAGGTCCTTTACAAGAAAGCCGATGTCACCATGGCTTTGAACGGCGCGTTGGCTGGTCTGGTCTCGATCACGGCTGAGCCGCTCGCACCAAGTGTAGGCCAATCGATCCTGATCGGCGGTATTGGCGGTGTGATCGTGGTGTTCACGGTTCCGCTTCTCGACAAGTTCAAGATTGACGATGTGGTTGGCGCCATCCCTGTTCACCTGTTCGCAGGTATCTGGGGCACGCTGATTGTCGCATGGACCGGGGACGCAACCTTTGTGGGCCAGCTTGTGGGCGTCCTGCTCACCATGGTCTGGGTCAGCGCCGCATCTGCAGTCGTCTGGCTTGCTCTTAAATACACGATCGGCGTCCGTCCTTCGGAAGAAGAAGAGGTGTCGGGGCTCGACCACGCAGAAATCGGTGTCGAAGCCTATCCCGAATTCGCTCGAACTTAAGAGCGCACACAGTTTGACGGGGGGAGGCTCTCTTCTCTCTCCCCTCCTCCCGTCAAAAGACGTTCCTCCTGCGAACGAACAGACTGTTGAGGGCCGAAGCCATAGCGCTTCGGCCCCTTTTTTGCTCTGCGCCCGGCTGGCTGAATTTCTTGGGGGCGGTTTCTCTGTCGCTGCGTTCGTTCGGGCCTTGGCCGCTGGGCCGCTCGGCCGCATAGCCCCGCGGACCGCTGGTCGCGGACCGAAAGTTCCTGGGTCATGAAAATGGCACAAGGACGCGCGGCGCTACCTTGCTCATATGTCGCGGATCACGCCCACGTCAGGGCCCGCAAAAGCGAGACCGCGCACGGGCGCAGCGATGCGACGACCTACAGGCGGGGTGAGCGAGGAGATCGCAGCCCCAATGGGCTGCACCAACCTAACAATCCCCGGATGGGCGATCGCACATCATTCGGCCGCTTTGACAAAATCCGCGCAGCGTTCGCCGATCATAATGCTTGGCGCATTGGTGTTCCCGCTCACGATTTTGGGCATGATGCTGGCATCGGCGATCCACAATCCGTCAATCCCGCGCACTTTGAGCGTGGGGTCGACCACGCTGTCGGCATCTGCGCCCATCCGGCAGGTTCCCACCGGGTGATAGACCGTGTCGGCGCGGCTGCGGATCAAATCGTTGAGCGCATCGTCATCATTGAGATCGACCGGGTGGCGATCGGTTGGCCCAAATGCCTGCAGTGCGGGCGCATCCGCGATCCGGTGCGACAAACGCACCCCGCCGCGCATCACCGCCAGGTCGCGGTCATCATCGAAGAAATTGGGGTCGATCACGGGCGCATCGGCGGCATCCGCGCTGCCCAGGCGCACTGTCCCCCGGCTTTCCGGCCGCAGCACACAAGCGTGCAGCGAGAAGCCGTGCTTCTTGACCTTTTCGCGGCCATGATCTTCGAGCACGGCGGGCACAAAGTGCCATTGCACATCGGGCGCCGGCGCACCGTCGGTGACGGACCAGAAACCGCCAGCCTCAGCATAGCATGTGGTCATCGGACCGGTGCGCTTGCGTTTGTGTTCGATGATTGCGCCGGCCATTTTCAGCGTGCCTTTGAGCGTGCCGCCAATCGGCACATCGCTCTCGGTCTCCCACCCCGACACATAATCGATATGATCCTGCAATTCGGCGCCAACCGCCGGTTTGTCGAGCACCACGTCAATCCCGTGATCTTTCAAATGCGCCGCCGGACCGATCCCCGACAGCATCATGATTTGCGGCGAATTGAATGCCCCCGCGCTCAAAATCACGCCGCGCCGGGCATAGATCATTTCCGACCGTTTGCCCCCGATGCGCACCCGCACACCGGTCACGCGGCCTTCCTCAATCACCAGTTTTTCAACCAGCGTGTTGGTCCGGATCGCGAAGTTGCCTTGGCCACGGATCGGCTCGACATAGCCGCGTGCCGCGGACCAGCGTTCGCCATCGCGCTGGGTCACCTGATAGAGGCCAAAACCCTCTTGCTCGGCGCCGTTGAAATCCGAATTGGCGCGCAATTGCAGCTCGGATGCAGCCTCGACAAAGGCGTGGCTTGCCGGGTTAGGGGAGCGCTGATTCGAGACGAATAGCGGGCCGCTTGCGCCATGAAAATCATTGGCGTCATTCTCGTTCGATTCCGATTTGCGGAAATAGGGAAGAACATCGTCATAGGACCAATCGGTGCAGCCCATTTGCGCCCAATTGTCGTAATCCCATTTGTTGCCGCGAATATAAACCATTGCGTTGATTGCCGAGGATCCGCCCAGACCCTTGCCGCGCGGCTGGTATCCGATTCGGCCATTCAGCCCCTTTTGCGGGACGGTTTCATATTTGTAGTTCGACGCATTGCGGATGAACGGCATGAAGCCCGGCGTCTTGATAATCATATTGTTGTTGGTGCCGCCCGCTTCCAACAAGCAGACCCTGCGGGTGCCATCCACAGCCAGCCGTCCGGCAACCGCGCTGCCGCCGCTGCCACCACCAATCACGATATAGTCGAAACTTTCCATGATCTCTCCTCTTGGGTGAGGAGACTAGGCGGCTTCTTGCGATGCTGCAATCCGGTTTCGATCCGCCACTGGAATTGTTTTGTCTTGGGCAGGCTCGGCCGTGTTACGCGCGTGCCATCTGGCGCGGATCATGTCGGAGGTTTCCCGGCTGCCATCATGGCTCCACCCCGGCTCGCGCAGCAGATAGGACAATTTGTGCCGCCACGGCGCGCGCCAAACATCGCCAATCATCCCGATCCATTCATGGAAAACCGCCCATAACAGGTTGAAGCTGCCCAATTGTTTGACGATGCCATAACGGATCTGCTCGTCATCGCGTTCCTGTTCGAATGTGCCGAACATCTTGTCCCAAATGATGAAAACCCCGGCATAATTGCGGTCGAGATAGCGCGGATTGGTTGCGTGGTGGACGCGGTGGTGGCTGGGCGTGTTCATCACCGCCTCGAACCAGCGCGGCATCCGATCGATCGCTTCGGTGTGGATCCAGAATTGGTAGATGAGGTTAAACCCGCCGCAGATCGCGATCATTAAGGGGTGAAAGCCCAGCAGCACCAGCGGGATCGCAAACAGCAGGCCGAATGTGAACGATCCGGTCCAGGTCTGGCGCAGCGCAGTGGAAAGGTTGTAATGCTGCGAGGAATGGTGATTGACATGGGCCGCCCACATCCAGCGGATCCGATGCCCGGCACGGTGCACCCAATAATAGGCCAGATCGTCGAGCACAAAGCACACCGGCCAGGCCCACCACACCGCCCACCATTGGGCGCCGAAATCAAACAGCCGGTATTCATAAGAAGTGATGAAGGCGTAAGCCGCCAGCCCGCCGAACAGCGCGCCCGCGACAGTCGAGCCAAGCCCGAAACACAGGCTCACCAAAGTGTCCATTGGCTCGTAAGCCTCCGGGCGCTTGAAACGCGACCAGATCATCTCTGCTAATACAGCGACGACAAACAGGGGAACGGCGTATTGGGTGGGTGAAAAATCTGGCATCACGCGCTCTTATAGCCGGTTGATCGCATCAACCCAATATCCCGTTTCATCAAGCGACATACGCACCGGGCCAAAGCGCGCCTCGCCGCAATCGACCACAATCGCATCCACCTCTTCGCGCACTTTGGCGGCCGGGGTCAGAACGCGGCCTGAGAAATGGTTGCCATGGCGTTTGATCACCATGATTCGCCCCGCCGCATCAACCGCCAAGGCCGCATCACCGGCGCGCGCAATTGCGCTGCGTTGGGTTGCAAAGCCGTCTTCCACTTCATTGGCGGCGTGTTGCACCGCTGCGTGATCGGCCAGCACCGGCTTGCCGCCCAATTTGAGCCAACGCGCAAGCAAAAACAGTGCAAAGATCGCCAGCAGCGATCCGCCGGTTTGGATGAGCATGGGGGGAATCTCGATCATCGCTCTGGCCTTTTGGATCCGGTGGTGTGCGGCTCAACGCGCAGCGAGCATGTCCATCATTGGCCGAATGGGGCTGACATCATAGCCAGCCGCCATCGCGGCGCGGGCAATGGCATCGCAGTCCGTCCCGCTTTTCGCCTCGGCCAGCGCCCATAACAGGGTCGAGCGTGTGCCTGACCGGCAATAGGCCAAAATTTTGCCGCCTGCGCCCACTTGGGCAAGCGCGGTCAGCATGGCATCGACCTGCACTTCGCTAAAACCGGAATGGCCGATCGGGATTGCGACATAATCAATGCCCGCGGCCTGTGCAGCGGCGGCTATCGCGTCCCCCTGTGGGGCTAAGGGGTCCTCACCGTCGGGGCGATTATTAACGATCAGGGTCGCGCCCAACGCTTTGGCGGCGGCAATATCGTCCAGCTCGATCTGCGGGCTGGCAAGGACACTATCGGACAAAGCGCGGAAATCAGACATGCAGACGACCCTTTGAGAACACGCGAAGAATATGCCGCTTTCATGGCGCGAAGTGGCCGTCGTGACAAGCCGGCAAGGCCGTGCGACCTTGCGCGAAACCGTCATAAATGCCCGCAATAAAGACGGGGTGCGTTAAATCATTCGCATAGTGGGCTTTTGTGCGCTATGCATCTGCGCAATTGACGAGGAGTGCCGGAGTCTCTCTTGCGCTTTTTATCGGGGTCTGATGCGTTTTGCTGCCCGCGCCATCAGAGCTTTAGAGTTTGGGCAGCGTGGTAAGGTACGTACTGAATTATGGGCTACGACAGGGGTCGTCGGCGCGGTCGCGACAAACGCGACGGTTTTGGCGAAGAGGGTTTTGATCCTTTCGGTGGCGGAGACGGTTTTCCCCCGCCAAGTGACTACGGTAATGATCGCGGCGGCGACCGTTTTGGCGGCGGGGATCGCTATGGCGGCGGCGGCGGTGATCGCTTCGGCGGCGGCGATCGCGGCGGACCGGGTGGCGGCTTTGGCGGCCCACGCGGCGGCGGCGGTGGACGCGGCGGCGGCGGTTTCAACCGCATGCCGGCACAAGTCGTTGGCACCGGCAAAGGCACGGTCAAATTCTTCAACGGCCAAAAAGGCTTTGGCTTCATCCAGCAGGAAAGCGGCGGCGAAGATGTGTTTGTCCACATCAGCGCGGTAGAGCGGGCTGGTTTGGAAGGTTTGGCCGAAGGTCAAGAACTCGAATTCAACTTGGTTGATCGCGGCGGGAAAGTGTCTGCGCAAGACCTGCAAATCGTCGGTGAGGCGATTGCAGTGCCGCAAGCAGGCCCGCCCAAGCGCGAACTGACCGGGGACAAGGCCACCGGGACGGTCAAATTCTTCAATTCGATGAAGGGTTTTGGCTTCCTCGTGCGCGATGATGGCCAGCCGGATGCGTTCGTGCACATCAGCGCGGTTGAACGCTCGGGCCTGTCCGAAATCAACGAAGGTGACCGGTTCGAATTCGACCTCGAAGTTGATCGACGAGGCAAATATTCTGCGGTTAATCTCGTGCCGGTTCAAGGCTGACGCCTGTCTCACTTATCGGCCGTTTGACCAAACAATCGAGCGGCATTATCTCATAACAGATGGCGGCTCATGCATGGGCCGCCATTTGCTTTTGGAGCCCCCGTATGGGGCTGCTTATCGGATCGTATTTTCAGGGATTTTATTATGTCAATTTCACCACTTATGCCCGTCTATCCACGTTGCGGTGTGCGGCCGGTACGAGGTGATCATTGCCATCTGATTGATGAAGATGGCACGCGCTATCTCGACTTTGCCAGCGGCATCGCAGTGAATCTGCTTGGGCATTCACACCCGGGCCTGACCAAGGCGGTTCAGGAGCAGGCCGAGACTTTGATGCATGTCTCCAACCTTTATGGCAGCCCGCAAGGTGAGAAGCTCGCGCAGCAATTGGTCGACAACACTTTTGCCGACACCGTATTCTTCACCAATTCCGGTGCCGAAGCCGTTGAAGGTGCAATAAAGGCCGCGCGTGCCTACCACCAAAATGCTGGCGATGCTGGCGATGCCGAACGGTTCGAGCTGATCACTTTCACCAATGCCTTTCACGGTCGCACTATGGCGACGATCAGCGCCTCCAATCAAACCAAGATGCACCAAGGCTTCTCGCCTATGCTCAACGGGTTCAAATATTGCGAGTTTGATGATTTGGAAGCGGCGAAGGCTCTGATCGGGCCGCACACTGCGGGCTTTTTGGTCGAACCGATCCAAGGCGAGGGCGGTATTCGGCCTGCCTCTGAGGGTTTCATCAAGGGGCTGCGTGCGCTCGCAGATGAACACGACCTAATGCTGGTGCTTGACGAGGTGCAATGCGGCGTCGCGCGCACAGGCAAGCTGTATGCCCATGAACATTACGGGATCGAGCCTGACATTCTCGCTACCGCGAAGGGGCTGGGCGGGGGTTTCCCGATCGGTGCTGTTTTGGCAACAGAAAAGGCGGCGCGTGGCATGACATTTGGCACGCATGGCTCCACTTATGGCGGCAATCCACTGGCCATGGCAGCAGGCAGCGCGGTGATGGATGCGGTCGCCAATCAAGATTTCCTTGCTGAGGTAAGCGAGAAGGGTGAGCGCATTCGTGCGCGGCTCGAGCAATTTATCGGTAACTATCCCGATCTGTTCGAATTGGTGCGGGGCAAGGGACTGATGCTTGGGATCAGGATGAAAGTGGAAAGCCGCCCCTTCTTCGTGCACCTGCGCGACAATCACCAATTGTTGATGGTGGCCGCGGGCGACCAGACCTTGCGCGTTTTGCCGCCCCTTGTGATCGGTGATGCTGAAATCGACGAGTTTTTCGACAAATTGTCTGCCGGTGCAGCGAGCTATTCGATCGAAGAAGCCGCCTGATGGGACTGCCTGCTGGAGAACGTCACTTTCTTGATTTGGGCGACGCGGGCGCGGATGTGATAGCGGCGATGATAGCTGACGCCATCGATCGCAAAGCTGCGCGCACGGTTTGGCCAAAGGGCCAAGCTGACGCCGATGCCCCGCTCGCCGGGCGGGTGCTGGCGTTGGTTTTTGAGAAGAACTCGACCCGGACGCGGGTCAGCTTCGATATTGCGATGCGCCAATTGGGCGGTACAGTGCTGATTTTAGAAGCTGGTTCCAGCCAGTTGGGCCGAGGGGAAACGATCGCTGATACAGCCCGTGTGCTTAGCCGGATGGTGGATGCCATCATGCTGCGTACGGATGATCACGCCAAGATCGAGGAAATGGCCCGTTATGCCAGCGTCCCGGTTATAAATGGTCTGACCGACCGCTCGCATCCGTGCCAGATCGTTGCCGATCTGTTGACAGTGATCGAGCACAACAAGGCGCTGCCAGGCTTGGAAATCGCCTGGTTCGGCGATGGCAACAATGTCCTACATTCTATCCTCGAAGCGGCAGGCTTGATGAGGTTTAATGTGCGGGTGGCCACTCCAAAAGGGTATGAGCCAGACCGCGAATTCGTCGAAATGGCGCGTGCGGGCGGGGCGCAGGTGATGCTAACCGATGATGCGCAAGAGGCTGCTCGGGGTGCTGACGTTTTGGTGACCGATACGTGGATTTCGATGGGACAGGCTGATGCCGAGGAAAAGCGCGTGGCTATGGCGCCCTACCAGGTCAACGGCGCGCTGATGGAATTGGCCAACAAGGACGCTTTGTTCCTGCACTGTTTGCCGGCGCATGTTGGTGAGGAAGTGTCACACGACGTGTTTGAGAGTGAGAAATCAGTGGTTTTCGATGAGGCGGAAAACCGCATTCACGCCCAAAAATCGGTGCTTTTGTGGAGCTTCGGCTTGCTCGGTTGAGCGGTTTAGTTGCTGCGTCTGTCGAAGGGGGCTTAAAGCAGGCGGCTTGAGCCACCATATTGAACGCTATGGACATGCAAGAAGAAACCTTCGCTGATAAATTGCTCGGCTTCACTTTGCCTGCGCGCAATGCGCGCGCGCGATTGGTTCGACTTGAGCGCTCTCTCGATGAGGTTCTCTCCGCACACGATTATCCGCCACCTGTCACACACTTGCTCAGCGAGGCGCTGGTCTTGGCTAGCTTGATGGGGGGGCTGCTGAAGCAGGATGGCGAGGACGCGCAGCTCACTTTACAGGCGCAGACGCCGAACGGTGTGGTTTCGCTTCTGGTGGCGGATTATCGCGGGGGTGAATTGCGCGGCTATGCCGATTTCGACGCTGAACGGCTGGCTGTGTTGGGCGCCAACCCACCGCTTTCTGCTTTGTTCGGGGAAGGTTACCTAGCGGTCACGTTTGAGACCGGTAAGGCGCAGCGATATCAGGGCATTGTGCCATTGGAGGGGGACAGTCTGGCACAGGCATGCGAAGCCTACTTCACCCAATCAGAGCAAATTCCTACAATGATCCGCATCGCCAGCCGCGCAGGCGGTGCGGGCAAAGTTGGGCGTGCTGCGGCCGGGATGCTTATTCAGCATCTGGCTGATGGTGAGGAAGGGCGCGAGCGGTTGCATGTGCGCATGGACCATCCCGATTGGGAGCATGTCGCCACTATGGCAAGCACGATCAGTCACGACGAATTGCTTGATCCGGCGTTGTCATTGGAAGGCATCGCCTGGCGGTTATTTCACGAAGAGGACGCCATTCGTATCCAGCCTGGGTCGAAACTTGCGCGGGGATGCCGATGCAGTGCGGGTTATTATGAATCCGTGATTTCGCGCTTCCCGCAGGCTGAACGCAACGAAATGCGCAATTCAGATGGTGTGATTGTCGTTGATTGCGCTTTCTGTGCACGCGCATTTGAACTGGAGATTTAACCGTTCATCGCCGTTCAGGAACGGGTCATCGTGAGCTGGGTAATTTTAATGAGCCACTTTAAAGAGGAAAACGCGAGAAGGAAATCATGAGGACCACAGCCACGATTTCAGCAACTGGTATTGTCGCCGGCATTGTGATCATTGCTTGCGGCCTTGCCTTCTCGATTGCCACACTTACTGCCCTGCCTCGATCTGCCGCAGCTCAAGCCGAAAGCCTGAAGATGTTGGACAGTCTCAGCAAGGGCGAGTGGACGATCAAGCACCGTGATGGTTCTCAGGACCGAAAGATTTGTATCCGCACGGGGCAAGAGCTTATTCAATTGCGTCATGCCGAGACCAATTGCAGCCGCTTTGTGGTGGAGGATGGGCGCAACAAGGTAACAATTCAGTATACCTGCCCTGGCAACGGTTATGGGCGGACCGACATCCGCATGGAAACAGGCGGGCTGGTGCAAATTGAAAGCCAAGGAATTGTCTCTGGCGCGCCGTTCCAGTTCGCGGCCGAAGCGCGTCACACAGGCAATTGCTGATCGGGTCTATTTCTTTGGCAACAAGAGAAGATTGCCAAAGCGCCGATAAACGCTAAGTCGCTGTATATGGCTGATACCAAACATTGCGCAGGACGAGCAAAGGCCGTTGTGCTACTTTCGGGTGGCCTCGACTCCATGGTTTCTGCTGCGCTCGCAGTTGAGGCGGGTTTTGAAGTCCATGCTCTGACTGTTGATTATGGGCAGAGGCACCGGCTCGAGCTTGAATCAGCCAAAGCGATAGCCAAGAGCCTGAATCTCGCTAGCCAGACGGAAATAGCGCTCGATTTGCGTGCATTTGGTGGGTCAGCGCTGACCGATTCCATCGACGTTCCCAAGGCCGGTGTCGGCGATGATATTCCGGTTACATATGTTCCAGCACGAAACCTGATTTTTTTGGCTTTGACCACAGCTTGTGCAGAAGCCGCTGGGGCTCGTGATGTCTTCATCGGTGTCAACGCATTGGATTATTCAGGTTATCCCGATTGCCGGCCCGAGTTCATTGCCAGCTTTGCTGAAACGGCGCGTCTGGGCACCAAGGCAGGTGTTGAAGGGGCTGGATTTACCATACACGCTCCACTTCAACATATGACGAAGGCGGATATTGCTAGTGAATGCGCTAGGCTTAAACTGGACCCGGCTTGGAGTTGGTCTTGTTACGACCCGACCCCGACAGGTTTGGCTTGCGGGCAATGCGATTCCTGCCGTCTGCGCAAAAAGGGTTTTGCGCAAGCCGGAATAGTCGATAGCACTGCTTACGCCGATTAATGGACGAAGCACTCATCAAAGTGCCAACGGCAAAAGACTGAATTGGGAGAATTTTCTTTGAGCGATGACGTTGCCGTCAAGCAGCAACCTGCTGGCCAGACCACTGAGACCGTCCCTGCCTATAGCTGGTATGCCCTTGGCGTACTTGTCCTGGTCTACGTTTTGAACTTTATTGACCGCCAGATTCTCTCGATCCTAGCGAATGATATCAAAGCTGATCTGGGTGTAGACGACGCCTATATTGGGTTCCTTTACGGAACTGCCTTTGCAGTCTTTTACTCTCTTTTCGGCATTCCGCTCGGCAAATTGGCCGACAGCTGGAAAAGGGTTCGGCTGCTGGTGATTGGCCTTACCCTGTGGTCGACCATGACCGCGCTATCTGGTTTTGCAAAGAACGCTGGAATGCTTGCGGCGGCGCGGATGGGTGTGGGCGTTGGTGAGGCAACAGCGAGCCCGTCGGCCTATTCGCTCATATCTGATTGGTTTCCGGCCAGGCTGCGCGCAACTGCGTTGGCGATATACTCTTCGGGATTGTACATCGGCGGAGGCGTATCGCTACTCATCGGCGCTTACATCGTTGATGCATGGAACCAAGCCTATCCTGATGGCGGTCCTTGGGGAATTGTTGGTTGGCAAGCCGCATTTCTATCCGTTGGCATTCCGGGTATTTTATTAGCGCTCTGGGTGTCGACACTGCGCGAGCCAAAGCGTGGGGCCATTGATGGTATAGAGACGCCAGAGGATCCGGCGCCGTTTCGCGGCTTTTTCAGGGAACTCATGCAAGTTATCCCGCCATTCACGCTTTTTGGTGCTTTGAAGCGTGGTCCGAGAGCGTTGCTATTGAATGTTGTCGGCCTTGTCGGCTTCGCAATCATAGCGATAATCTTGACGATTTTGGTCCCTGCCAAAGCGAATGTGATTGTTGGCTTCGATGATGGATTTTTGGCTATCTCGGACCAATGGCTCTTCTTGGGCGTCGGCTATTACGCCGTTTTCAGTTGGGCGATGGGTTTGCGTTCGCGTGACTTACCCACTTTCCGCCTGACATGGGGGTCGCCTGCCTTCATGGTTGTCATCTTGGGGTACGGGATGGTCGCTTTGATCGCTTATACCAATTCTGGTTTGGGGCCTGCTTACGCGGAGAGGGCTTTGGGCATCTCCAAGTCAGAGATCGCGCTGTTGCTGGGTGCGCCTGGCGCAGTAGCGGGGTTTTTAGGCGTAATCCTAGGCGGCCGGATGGGCGACTATCTGCTCGAACGGCGCGGGCCGGATGGCCGGGTGCTCGTTGTATTGTTTGGCTTAATAACACCGGCACCAATGATCTACTTAGCCTTCACCACGGGAAGCACGGCTACATTTTACATCGCAAGCTTCCTAGCGAACATGTTGAGTGCGTCTGCTCTCGGCGCAGCGGCTGCTGCTAGCCAATCTCTAGTCCTGCCTCGTATGCGCGGTGTTGCGACAGCAACATTTTTCTTGTCCACCACGCTAATCGGGCTTGGGATTGGTCCATTCATGGCTGGCTACGTGTCAGCTGTGAATGGAGAGAACCTCGGGCTAGGCGTTGTATCAACGCTTGTTTTCGTTCCAGTCGGTCTGGTGCTTCTTATCGCTGCGTTCCGTTTTGTTCCAACGGCAACGGCCAATGTAGTCGAGCGAGCGAAAGCTGCTGGGGAAAAGATCGAAGCGTAATCTGGATTAGGTATTGCTTGAGGGTGTGTAGCCTTAGGCGGGCACCCTCGGACACTAAGTGGTGCAATCCGGTGTTTGTAGCCGCCGGTCGGAGTTTCTGAGCCGAGCAGTCATCGTATTTGCTGAGGCTTTTAGCGATGCGCGGACCCTAGACCACTTGTCGGCGCATAAATCTCTTCGCCTTTGGAGAAGCTCACTTCTAGTTAGTGCACTTAGGCACAAAAAAAGGGGCCGAATTGCTCCGGCCCCTTCCGTGTAAGTAACGAGTTGAAATTACATGCCTGATCCCGGGCCATAAGTAACTTCGACACGCCGGTTTTGCAGTTCGCGCACACCGTCATCGGTGGGAACGCGTGGCTGTGATTCGCCAAATGCTTCGCTACTGATGCGCGCATCTGGAATGCCTCGACCCGTCAGATAAGCACGGACCGATTCATTGCGACGTTCGGCCAAACC